>NZ_BAABWE010000011.1:0-139489 GCF_040371755.1 Oceaniserpentilla sp. 4NH20-0058 | reverse complement strand
ACCATCTCATCGACCTACAAATAGCAAAACCCTTCGGTTTTGCTTCATGCTATAATCCCCCTATCTTTCCCACCTATTCGATATATCGTCATTTGGAACCCTATGAAAAAGACCTTTTCTCTGTCTCACCCTAAAAAGCAGCCTGAGCGCATGGTAGAAGCCATTAAACATGAGCTTAAAAAATACATGAAGCGCGAGCGCAATAAGGTATTGCCAAAAGACACCAACTACTGGGCGTTTGACTGTCAGTTCGGCAATACAGAGGATGAAGCCACAGAGGTGCGTCCGGGTGATTTTAATAAGCTGATCGATGCAGCGGTTGAGGCCGGTCAAACCGAATTCTACGTAGAGATTGTGGCCAGAGCAGATTTCCGTGCGGCGAAGCCAAAAGCCGTTGAAGACGATGAAACCTTTGAAGGCTAATCATGCGAAAGAATTGTAGGGTGGGTTAGCTGTGAGTGAAACGAGCAGCGTAACCCACCTTTTATTTTGATGGGTTATACTGGTACCTCGCTAACCCATCTTATAAGGTATGATGTTGTAATCGTTAAAATATAAAAGAGCGAATATCGCTCTTTTTTTGTGTCTGAGTAGTAGGTTGGATAGAACGTAAGGGACGAACGTCGTTATCCGATGTTTGGAATATTGTGCACTTCGTTTATCCACCTGCGGCTCAGACTTTCACTCAGATGCCTACCTCTGAGGATTTTTCTGCATTTGATAGGTATCCACTTCTTGTAAAATGAACTCGGGGGATAGAGATCCTTGTTTACTAATTACTAGGGCTCTAGAAGTACCTTTTGCTATCAGCTTCTCATCCTTATGAAACTCATGAGTACAATAAAAAAACTTTTCATCCCAGTGAGTGATCTTCATACTCACTTCGACCTTATCGAATAAATTTAATGGACGAATGTACTCCATTGAATGCTCTGCAATAATTGGGTTCCATTTATTTTTAATCATTAATGAAGCAAGTCCAGAACGAATAAATAAATCAACCCGTGTTAAATCGCAAAAGGTTAAATATCTACCGTTGTTCACGTGCATGTTTAGATCAAGATCATTAGGTAAAACCCTAACACTCACAGAGTTGGCTAAATCATCAATTGGAATATGTTTCTTCCGTAGAGTGCGAATAAATATCAAAAACAGTCTAAAGTATAAGTTCATTTATCACGGTCTTTATTATTGTCGTTATTAATTAGGTTGTATGGATGAATGTAATATAAAGAAATAAGCCTGTCTATTGAAACCTAATAAGGCCGCTTATAGCACTAAGTAAGTGATATAAAACAAAAATTTCAAAATCATCTCCTGAAAGCCTACTATAAAAACGATTAATTAACGGTACTAGAAGCGTCATTAGAAATACAAAGGTAATGCACATACTTGACGATTTGGCTCGGGATACCAGTTATCTTAATTCTGGATTATTACCGTTTTGGTGAGAGGTCTAATTTAAATCATTTGCAGGTGTGAATAATCACGGTGGTTAAAGGCATGTGGAACGAAGGCCATCATCGACGTTTGATAGGTTGCATTTACAACTTTGTAGCTGATCCTTCGAAAAAATTCATCAAACAAATCCGCTTATTTTAATTGAGTTTGATAAATAATATTAAATCCTGGTTGAACGGTATTTACTTGCGGTTTTAACGAACCTTCTAGGTTTAATCTAAAGTGTGTTACAGCTGGATCGTAACCATCTGCATTCGGCACTGGAGTGTAATTGAATGTGCCCCCGCTATCATTGCTGAAGCTAATATTGTCATTGATATCACTTAAAGACGTGTAAGTATAAAAGAGGCCACTTTCATTAGGTGATACATAATCAATGAAGTCAATTGGGCCGTTACCTGCAAGGTCATTAACAAATAATTCACTGTCTACATTTAATGCTTGGGTAATAATGGTGCTGTCATAATCAGTGCTGATGTTACCTTGATTAAAACCTTCAATCGTATGTTGAATCACGGCTCCGGGGATGGCTTTGGGTCTTGTTGTGCCATTGACCGGGTCACTAATGACATCAACTGAAACGTTCAATTGAATGTTGGTATTACCTGCACAATGATAAAAATACATGCTTGGAACAATTTCCGTACCGCCATTGGGCGGATTCCAATATAAATCAAATGCCGCTTGACCTGTGAATTCTTGTAATCGAAATTCGATTTCATGAAACCCTTCGGCTAATTGAATAGTTTGCACATCCACAGGGCTGCCATTGGTTCCATGCAGTTGATAAAAATGACTAACTACCGAATTGTTCAAGCGAAACTCAACAGCATCATCGCCATCCACACCAAAATCGTAATCGCCAGAAGTGGGAATATCTAAATAGCCATTCAGTACCACAAGATATTGATCGTCACCTCGATCATCAAATGGATTTTGGTTGCCGTTGATATTGTCTATAATGGTTTGCCCGTCTACAAAATTTTCATTTGCTCTGCTGTCCACAAGCGTCTGCATTTCAGATTCGTTATCTATGCTATTGTCGGGATACCCAGTAATGTCAAAGAAGCGTGCCCAGATGCCATTGTCAGGTAGTGTGCAAGTAGGTGTGACAGGGGCAATGAAATTATTGTCTACTACGTTAATGGCTTGATTTACGGTGTTGTTGCTTTTACGCACATCGTAAAAGACACTGCTTACTTCAATGCTAATATTGTCGCTTCCAGTATTTGCACTATTGGATGGTGTAATGTTAAGGGTTACTGTTGATGAATTTGAGTTAGTACCAAGTGCTAAAGCATACGAGCATTCAATATCACTTCCTACTTGGGAGCAGCTCCAGTTTGTTCCTGTATAACTGTTCATTGCAAAACCAGCAGGTAAAGAAACGGTGGTGGTAATAGGAGAGCTTGTAGTTGAGTCGCCGTTATTTGTATTACGAATGCCAAAGCTAATGTCGGATTGAATATTCACTACCCAATTACTGGGAATAGATAGGCCGCTATTACGAACCCTTAAATCAACCAATTCACATGTATCGTGAGCGCCAAATGACACGCTTGGTTCGTTTACAGGGCAAGCGCGACTTCGAATATCAATGTCATTGGTGTTAAAGGTAGTCCAGTTTCCACCTGGCCTTTTAAACTGAACGGTAATGCCACCATCGCAACAGCCTTCGAATCCGATGACTTCTAATTTATGATAGCCAGCACTTAGAGTGATACTGCCTTGCAAAACATCGGCATTGTTCCAGTTTGAAGCCCACCATAAATCGTTGTTCCAGTCTTCTTCTAGGGCTACGTCGTCTATGTATAGCGCGCCGCCTCTACCAAAATCAGCACCATAACGAAATTCCCATAACCCTCCTTCTCCAGGTGCCACTTCAAAATAACTTTCGCTATAGGCCGCAAAATTATCACCATTGCCAAATGTGGCATTTTTAGTCACACCAGTGAAATTGGTAATGAACGTACAGCCATAGCCGTCATTATTATTATTTGAATCGGTCAGGCTATCAAACTCATTAAAGGCTTGAGTTTTATTACTTGGGTTATAGCTGGTATTTCGTGCGTGGAATTTGATACCAGGTTCGACAAAAGTAAAAGGCACATTTGCCAGTGTCGATGCATTCTCATTGCCATAATATAAATATATGGTACGGGTTTGGTTGGCTAATAGAGGGGCAGAAGTGGGAAAGCGTACCCATATGCTGGCAGTTTCATTGGCTTGATCCCAGTCTTCAATCCAAAAATCCAGCGATGTGGTATCGTCGCTATCAAATATTCGAAAATCAAACCCGTCGATTGTCCAAGCATAATCGCTGTGTAAGTTCCCACCAGAAACATTTAATTTTACTTGGTAGTCGCTTAAATCAGAACCAGATTGTTCAGTGATATTAATTTGAGTTTGAAATGGCCAGTCACAACTTTGCCGTGCATGAGTAGCCGTACTGAATATCCATATTGTAAATAAAACAAAAACCGTTTGTTTCATGCTTTTAGAGAGCCAATTAAATTATGCAAAGAGTATACATGGCGATTTACTCCTATAAAAGGTGGTAAATAAATTTACAGGAATTGCATATTTATACTGAGTTTCAAGGTTGGGTTTACATGATGGGTGAATGAATGTTTATTCATAGTGGTACATTAATCTAAATGTAATTTTATGTAACAAAAAAATGCAAAGTGTTAATACGCTGAAGTTAGGCCTATAAAAAATAGAGTCGGTCGTCATACCTTACGACAAAACCCGCCGGACTGACGGTATAGACGAGACCTACTTAATTCACTGTGAGGTTGCAGTTATTTAATGAAATTGCAATTTCACAGAACAGAGATCTATTAATAAGTTGAATATAGTTGTAGGGACGTCAGTGGCGAAATCAGAGCTAGGCAAAAGTATTCTTTCGTAAGGATTTTATATTTCCATAAATGACGCATGAAAAAATATTTTTAACAACGCTCTGGTGAGTAAACTAGGCACTAAAGGTTGTCAGTAGGGTCGATGTCGAGAGACCACCTAACCTTATTAAACCCCTTAATCTCATACACCCCATTCACCACCATGTTCAAAAAATGATGTAACAATTTTCGATTCGAGCTATTGATCCACAACTGGCTTCTAAAGCGCCCGGCCCGTAGTTCCATGGGGGAAGGCAGTGGCCCTAAAAATGTAATGCCGCCCAGTTGGTTATTCTGTTGATGCCAGTTAAATAATTCACGTACGCGATGCAAAAACTGCTCGGCTTCTTTGGGGTTGGGGCTGTCGGCGCGCAACAAAGCTTGAAAGCCATAAGGTGGTAAGTGTTGTTGTTTGCGCTCGTCTAATAAGGCTAAAGAAAGTGCGTGGTAGTTTTCTTCGGTTAATAGGTGCAGCAGTGGGTGGTCGGCGAATTCGGTTTGTAAGTAGGCGCGGCCTTGGTCTTTTTCTCGCCCAGCTCGGCCACTGACTTGCAATACAAGCTGGGCGGTTTTTTCCATAGCGCGAAAGTCGGCGCTGAAAAAGCCGCTGTCGATGTTGACCATGATCACTAAGGTGACTTTGGGAAAGTGATGACCCTTGGCCAGCATTTGTGTGCCAATTAAAATACACGGTTCTCCTGCGTGTACGGGTTCTAATAACGCTTCCATGGAATCTTTTTTTGCTGTGCTGTCGCGGTCAATGCGAATCACAGGCACAGTGTTAAATTGCGCCGCTAAGTGACTTTCTAAGCGTTCGGTGCCCACGCCCATGGGATGAATATCACGGCTTAAACATTCTGGGCATTGTTTTGGTAAGGGGTTTTTATTATCGCAATGGTGGCAATGTAAGTGCGGTGGTTTTTGATGCAACGTCATTTTGGCATCGCAGCGTTTGCACTCGGCGATCCAACCGCAATCTGGGCAATATAAGGTTGGGGCAAATCCGCGGCGGTTTATAAAGACTAAAACCTGTTGCTGGTTTTGCAGGGTTTGCTGAATTTCTGCGAGCAGTTCATCGGCTAGGCCATGATGAACGGCGCGCTTTTTCATGTTGAAGATTTTTAATTGCGCATCTTGTGCGTTACCAGCCCGTTGGCGCAGTACTAGGTGTTGGTATTTTTCGTTGAGGGCGTTTTGCACGCTATCTAATGACGGTGTGGCACTGCCTAATACAATGGGCAGGTTTAATAGTTTGGCGCGCATGACGGCTACATCGCGGCCATGGTACCGAATGCCATCTTGTTGTTTAAAGCTGGCGTCGTGTTCTTCATCTATGATGATCATGGCCAAATTTGGCGCTGGGGTGAACACGGCGCTGCGGGTGCCGATGATGATTTGCGCTTTATCGCCCGCCTTGTGGTGTGCTGCCATGAGCCAAGCGTCTAGGCGTTCGCGGTCGGTGAGGGCGCTGTGCAGCAATAGTATGTTGGCTTCAAAGCGTTGAGCAAAACGCTGAATCATTTGCGGGGTGAGGCCAATTTCTGGGACTAATATTAATACTTGCTTGCCTGCTTCAATGTGTGGGGCAATGCTTTGTAAGTATACTTCGGTTTTGCCTGAGCCTGTGACCCCGTCTAATAAAAATGGTTTGAATTGTTTGGCTTGGGTGAGGGCGCTGACGGCTGTTTGCTGCTCGGCGTTTAATGTTAGAGGGGTTTGTACCGCGCTCCCGTTAATGGCTTGGAAGCTGGGCGTTTCTAACTCGTTAATAATGCCTTTGTCTTTTAAGCCGTTAATGATGGCGCTGGTGTAGCCTGCTTGGGTGAGGTCTTTGTGCTGAGCTTGGGTTTTGGCTTTAAGGTGTTCATATAACGCTAATTGCCTTGGGGCACGGCTTAGACCATTAAGTGTGTCTTCATTTATAGATGTGTTTAGGCCATAGGCCATTTCAACACTGGCGGTGGCTTGGCTGCCTTTGCGCAGTAGTACTGGCAATACCGTGTGCAGGCTTTCACCTATGGGTTGGTGGTAGTATTCGTGCATCCATAATCCCAGTTGTTGTATGTCTTGGCTGAGTATGGGGGTATGGTCAATGCGGTTGTGTATGGCTTTGAGTTTGTGGCCCGGCTGTTGGGGCTGGTCGCGAATATCCACAATAATACCCACCAGAGTTCGCGGCCCAAACGGCACGCTCACTCGCAGGCCTCTTTGGTACAGGCTGATGTCGCTGCCTGTTTCTGGCAGGTAGTCAAAGCTGCGATTGAGTGGGGCGGCAATGGCTACACTTAAATAAAAAGGTGCCGTCATGGATTCTCTTACTATTATATAGGTGGTATTGCTCCAGTGTATCACGGCCAAGAGCTGGAAATAGTCTGCACAGACGAGAAAAAATCCATGTGTGGCAGTGACTTATCCCTAGGGTAAAAAAACACATGCATCAAGGGGGCGCTTTTGATAAGATGCGCGCTCCCTAGAGGTCTGTAATTAATCTAGTCCAGCGGTGCTTATTGAGGCTCAACGCTTTCCACTCTAGGTACGGAAAGTGATAGAGAATAAGTGGCGGCACAGGAAAACGAGGTCATTATGAGAGAAGGTATTCACCCTACTTACGACGTACTTGAAGCAAGCTGTTCTTGCGGTAACGTTGTAAAAACATATTCTACTAAGCCAGGTAGCATGCACTTAGACGTATGTTCTGCATGTCACCCTTTCTATACTGGTAAGCAGAAAGTTCTTGATACTGGTGGTCGTATTGATCGCTTCAAGAAACGTTTCGGTGGTCGTACTACAAAAGCGTAATTGCTTTGACCCCAAAACGGGAAGCTTTGGCTTCCAAACAAAAAGGCGCTCTTGTAGCGCCTTTTTTTGTGCCCCAAAAATAACCAGAACACAAGAATTTGCCAATTTTTTTCCTGATATGGGTTGTGACGCGTTAATTAGGTGCATAGACGAGCCGTAAATGCGCATTTAATGTCTAATTTATTGGTCCACGGGGTATGCTGCGTTGCTAATTTGCGTAATAATACGCGACCCATCGCCTTAGCGAGACAGGCTAGCTCTATGTTTAGCTAGGATTGTGAATTTAAAAATAACGGAATTGTCGGAAATGTCAGATTTCAAACAAGATGCACTAGATTACCATGAGTTCCCAAAGCCAGGGAAAATCAGCGTTGAGCTAACCACGCCAGCCGATTCTTCTCGCGACCTATCTTTGGCGTATAGCCCAGGTGTTGCAGAGCCAGTTAAGGCGATTGCTGAAGATCCTGAGAACGCATACAAATACACAGCTAAAGGTAACCTAGTAGCGGTTATTACTGACGGTACTGCGATTCTTGGTCTTGGTGATCTTGGTCCTTTGGCTTCTAAGCCTGTTATGGAAGGTAAGTCACTTCTTTTCAAACGTTTTGCTGGCGTTGATTCAATCGACATCGAAGTAGAATCAGAAAGCCCACAAGCGTTCATCGACACAGTACGTCGTATTGCGATCACCTTTGGTGGTATCAACCTAGAAGACATCAAAGCACCTGAGTGTTTTGAAATTGAACGTACTCTTAAAGAGCAGTGCAACATCCCTGTATTCCACGATGACCAACACGGTACGGCTATCGTAACGGTTGCAGGTGCATTGAACGCTCTTGAAATTCAAGGCAAGAAAATCGAAGAAGTGAAAATGGCTGTACTAGGTGCTGGTGCTGCTGCGATTTCTTGTTCTAAGCTACTTATCCTTGCGGGTATGAAGCCAGAAAACATCTTCATGTGCGACCGTAATGGTGTTATCCATTCTGGCCGTGATGATCTTAACCAGTATAAAGCCATGTTTGCAGTAGATACTGACAAGCGTACTTTTGACGATGCACTTGAAGGTGCTGACATCTTCTTAGGTCTATCTGGTCCTGATATGGTAACTGGCGAGCAAATCAAAGCCATGGCACCAAATCCAATTATCTTCGCATGTGCTAACCCAGTTCCAGAAATCATGCCTGAAGTGGTAGCTGAAGCACGTCCTGATGCCATCATGGCGACTGGTCGTTCTGACTACCCTAACCAGGTGAACAATGTTCTTGGTTTCCCATTCATCTTCCGTGGTGCATTAGATGTTCGTGCAACGGCTATCAACGAAGAGATGAAACTAGCAGCAGCGAAAGCCCTTGCTAACCTAGCCAAAGAGCCAGTTACACAAGAAGTACTAGATGCTTATGGTGTGGATTCTATGGAATTCGGTAAAGAGTACATCATTCCTAAAGCGACGGATTCTCGTCTATTAGGTATTGTATCTACTGCGGTAGCACAAGCAGCTATCGACACAGGTGCGGCTGAAGGCCCTCTACCTGCTAACTATCCATTGAAGTCTATTGCTGACATCTAATTGGTAAGCATCTAGCTACGTTGCAAATGCTGCGTTAAAAAAATCCCGTCAATCCTCATGTATGATTTATACACTGCGGTTGCCGGGATTTTTTATGCCTTGCCTTTGCGGCCTCGCTGACGCTGCTGGAAAAAATTGAATTTAGTTTGTCTCTACATATAAGTGTTCTTCCCAGCTATTTTTTTGCCTAGCCTAAGCGTCGCCACTGACGCTTCTGTTGAATCAGAATTTTCTAAATCCCGTCAATCCTCATGTATGAATAATACACTGCGGACTGTCGGGATTTTTTATGCCTTGCTATTGCGGCTTTGCTGATGCTTTCAAAAACAATAGTAAATAGATTTAAACGCTTGATGAAAGCGTGAAGAAAAATTTAGCTGCGCCTCCCGTCTCTCGTCTCTCGTCTCGATTTGACCCTTCTTTTAAAACCACGTATAACAACGCCACTTGTTATTCGGCGTTTAACCGCCATCAGGGAATACGGTGAGCCACACTGTTAATCGTCAGGCAATTCCGTAACTGTACCCGCAACTGTAAAAGCCAAGCTATTATGAGGCTTAAGTCAGATACCTGAAAATAACATTGCATCACTGGGCGGGAGTACCCAGCATTGATCTTCTATTCTTTATGGCATTCGCCATGAAATGATTTGATCTGTGATTTATTCCCCGTATTTTTATGGAGCAACAAGATCAATGAATCTTTACATGCAGTTTTATGTTATTTGAATCCGCCATCATAGTTGTCTTGGCCCTAGGTTTAGATGCACTCTTTGGCGAGTTAAAGCGTTGCCATCCTTTAGTGTTATTTGGTCAATACGCTGATTGGTGTAAGGCGTGGTTTTATCCTAAGCAAACAATATCGCACCTTGGGGCTATTTTTTTGGGAATACTGTGTTGGTGTGTTGCTGTCATGATTCCGCTTGGAGTATTGATGTGGCTGTATTCTGTTCTACCAAATACAGGCCAATTAATATTTGAGATTTTTATTTTGTATTTAGCCATAGGTGCGCGCAGTTTGGCTGAGCATGGGCAGGCGGTGGCAAAGCCATTAATTCAAAACAATATATTGGATGCACGTGAGCAATTAAAAATGATTGTAAGCCGTGATACTCAACATTTAAACGAATCACAAATCAGTACCGCTACCGTGGAAACCATAACGGAAAATACCCATGACGGGGTGATAGGCCCTATATTTTGGTTTTTAATATTCGGTGTTGCTGGTGTTTTGGTTTTTCGTTTAGCTAATACGTTAGATGCCATGTGGGGCTATAAAAATATTCGTTATGAGTATTTTGGTAAATTCAGTGCGAGGGTAGATGATGTGCTCGGTTGGCCTAGTGCGCGGCTGACTGTACTGTTGTTTATGATAGCGGCCTTTTTAAAAGGTAAAAGGCATGGATATTGGCGTGTTGTGAAATGGGGTCGTAGTTGGTACAGCCCAAATGCGGGTCCAGTAATGGCAGCAGGCGCGTTTGCTTTAGGGGTGAGCTTGGGTGGCTCGGCCATGTATCAGGGTGTGCTAAAATCAAGACCAATATTAGGTGAGGGTGTGGCTGCACAAGGTCGCCATATTCAACAGGCCATTGGCTTAATGTACCTGAGTATAATGATGTTAGTGGTTATTTTATTTTTCATAGGCGCAATACAATGGCTTTACTGAGTGCGCAAAATCTTTGTTGGCAAGTGGCCAATAAACCTATCGTGAATGATGTGAGTTTTGACGTTCATCAGGGCCAATTTGTCGGTTTAATAGGGCCAAATGGTGCAGGTAAATCGAGCTTGATGCGCTGTTTGTATCGGGTTAATACCCCCACATCTGGCCAAGTGTCATTTGCAGGCAAAGATGTATGGCAGTTGTCAGCAAAACAAAATGCAAAAAATATGTCGGTGATTTTGCAAGAGCATAGTGATCACTTAGGGTTAACGGTTCGAGATGTGGTGTCTCAAGGTTTAACGCCACACAAATCTTTATTTGAATGGGATAACTCGCAAGACGGGTTATTGATTAATCAAGTAATGTCACAAGTTGATGTATTGGGTTTAAGTCAGTCGCCTTTTCAAACGTTATCCGGCGGTGAAAAACAGCGCGTAATGCTGGCTCGTGCGCTTATTCAAAATACTGAATTATTGATCATGGATGAGCCCACTAATCATCTTGATGTGCACTATCAGGCAGATATGATGAATCAGGTGAAGCAAATAAATAAAACAGTGTTCGCTTCGTTTCACGATTTAAATTTAGCGGCGGCATTTTGTGATTATCTATTAGTGTTAGATAAAGGCTGTCTAGTGGCCAGCGGGTCGCCACAAGATGTATTAACCCAAGACTTAATTCAATCTGTGTTTCGCACTTCGGTGAGTGTGGATGTGCACCCAACACATGGTCATCCTCGAATAACGTATCATTATCATGACTAAACTTATTTTATATTGCAGTGGTGCCATTGTTTTGTGGATCGTGATGGCGATTCTAGCCGTGAGCTTTGGTGCCGCTAATATTTCCAGTGGTGATGTGCTCTGTGTATTGTGGAACGTAATAGGGGGTGATACTGAAGTCTCTGATATTAAACAGCGTATTATTCTTGAGCTGCGCTTTCCTCGGTTAATTTTGGCATTTTTGACAGGTGCGGGTTTGTCTTTAGCGGGGGCCGTGTTACAGACCGTGACGCGTAACCCATTAGCGGACCCTTATTTGTTTGGTATTGCCTCTGGTGCATCATTTGGTGCGGTACTGGTGATTGCCTCAATCACAGGTGCCGGCATATCTGGATTTGCTATCAGTCAAATGAGTATTACCACGGGTGCGTTTATTGGTGCGGCGTTTTCTGTGTTTATTGTTTTAAGTTTGGCAGGACGGGGAATTCAAATTGAACGCATGTTATTAGCGGGTGTAGCGGTGTCGTTTATGTTTAGTGCCGGTACCAGTTTGGTGTTATATGCATCTGACCCTGAAGCCGCAGCTTCGTTATTATTTTGGACGTTAGGCAGTTTTACTCGCGCCAATTGGGACACTTTATTGGTTCCAAGCTTGGTCATTACTAGTTGTTTGATTTTGTTTTTAGGTTATGCCCGTTCACTTAAAGCGGTATTAGCTGGGGATGAAACAGCCAAAACATTGGGTGTAAATGTCACCCGATTACGCATGGCCATGTTATTACTTGGCTCACTGATCACAGCCACCTTAGTAGCGAATACAGGGGGCATTGGTTTTGTTGGACTGATGATTCCACATATCGTGCGCCGCTTAATGCCATCGCAACAGCAGTATTTCTTTTTAGGATGTACCTTTTTTGGTGGCGTATTCATGGTATGGGTGGATGTATTAGCCCGCTCATTAGTGGCGAACAATGAATTACCCATAGGTGTTATAACCGCAGCGATTGGTAGTGTGTTCTTTTTATTGGTACTGCGTAAACGCTCTTGGATTGATTCATGAATACAAGTTGTTTGCCGCCTGAACATCACCCTCAACACGGGGGGAGTCTGACCTATTATGCAAAACATTATGGCATTGAGCAGTCTAACTGGTTGGATTTAAGCACAGGTATTAACCCAAATGGATACACGCACTTTCAAATTCATAATGCGCTTTACCAGCAATTACCGGATGAGCAAGATGGCTTAACTGAAGTTGCAGCAGCTTACTATAAGTGTTCGTCATTGCTCATGGTGCCCGGCTCTAGTTGGGCGATTCAAACACTTCCCTTAATATTAAATAAAAAAAATGATCGCGCACTTAAAGTTCTATTACCCAAGATGGGGTATCAAGAGCATGCTCGAGCATGGCGGCAACATGGTGCGCACCTTCAATTTTATGATGACACACCATCACAAGCATTATTAGTTAACTGTGATATATGTGTACTGATTAATCCCAATAACCCTACTGGGCAATTAACTAAAAAAACACAAGTCATAGAAATGGCAGAAACACTGAATAACCACAATGGTTATCTTATTGTGGATGAAGCGTTCATGGATATGCATCCACATGAAAGTGTTTTGCCGGATTTAGCAAACAATATAATTGTATTGCGTTCGTTAGGTAAGTTTTTTGGTTTGGCTGGTATAAGAGTTGGCAGTGTGTTTGCTCATGCACGATTGCTTTGTGAACTTAATGAGCACTTGCCATGTTGGGCAGTGAGTCATGTCGCACGACATATAACCAAATGCGCATTACAAGATACTGCGTGGATTGAACAATCCAGATTAGCCATAAATTCCTCAGTATTGAAACTTCAGCGTTTTATCCAACAAAAATTAAAATCTGAAATTGAAGATAAAACCGTAATTATATTAAGCAGTGATTTATTTATTACATTAATATTTTCTGAATCAAGCCATGCTAAAAACAGTCATCATATTCTTTGTCAGCAGGGCATCTATACCCGCTTATTGGATGACAGAGCTGGCATTCGCCTTGGTTTACCGGTAAATAGTTACGCAAATTGGCAAAAAATAGATCAAGGCTTGAGTGCAGTCGCTAATAATATGAAACAAGGAATATTTCACAATGCAATTTAAAAAAATGGCTTTGGTCATAACTATAATATGGCTAATGCTAAATAGTGTAAAAAGTGTGGCGCAAGAGGAGAATTCTATTCAGCGTATTATTGCATTAGCACCTCATGCGGTTGAGTTAGTGTTTATGCTAGGAGCCGGAGATAGAATTGTTGCCACCACTGAATACGCTGATTATCCAGAAGCAGCCAAAAATATTCCACGCATTGGAGGCTACAGTGGCATTCAAATTGAGCGAGTACTGGAATTAAAACCAGACTTAATTATTGCTTGGCAAGGTGGGAATAAAGCACAAGATATTAAAAAAATGCAAGATTTAGGTTTGCCCGTTTATTTGAGTATCACCAAAAAACTGGATGATATTCCCAAAGAAATGCTTTCCCTTGGCGAAAAACTGGGTTTAAAAAAAATAGCTCAAGTAAATGCTAGTGAGTTTAATCAACGTCTAGCTAAAATCCGCTTAAATAATGCAAAAAAATCTAAAGTATCGGTGTTTTATCAGTTATGGAGTGAGCCATTAAGAGCCATGGCAGCAGGTTCTTGGATTAATGAAATGGTTGAGGGTTGTGCAGGGGTGAATATCTTTAATGACAATGCATTGGATTACCCGCAAGTGAGCATTGAAAATGTGCTGTTAGCCAAGCCTGATGTGATTGTTATTCCATCGCAACATGGCAGCAAGATAGAAGCAGGTGATAAATGGGCATCATGGCCTGAAATACCAGCGGTTAAAAACAAACAAATATATTTTATCAACGGTGATTTATTGCATCGTTTTTCGGGGCGAATATTACAAGGTATGCAAAATCTGTGTGATAAGTTTGATATTGCGCGTACCTATCAATTATAAAATCTGGAGTACTGAGTATGACAACTCAAGACGAAAAACATAAACAAAAAATGAAAAAGCAAAAAGAGAAGGTAGACGCCAATATTGCCAAAGCCGACATTGAGCGTGGCGTAGTGATTGTGCTTACGGGTAACGGTAAAGGCAAAAGCAGCTCAGGTTTTGGCATGGTACTTCGTGCATTGGGTTATGATCATAAAGTGGGCGTCGTTCAATTTATTAAAGGGGCACAGCTAAGCGGTGAGGAAATTTTCTTAAAAGAAAAAGCGTCATTGCTGCCAAATTTTGAACCTGAAGATTTTTACCAAATGGGCACAGGTTTCACTTGGAATACTCAAGATCGCTCAGGTGATATTAAAGCCGCCGAAGATACATGGGCCGTGGCTGAAAAAATGCTACAGGACGACAAATATAATTTGGTGTTACTGGATGAACTCACCTACATGATTGCCTATAAATATTTAGATGAAGAGCGCATCTTAAATGCCATTAAAAACCGCCCAGTGGAGCAAAGTGTGATTGTCACAGGCCGTGGTGGCGGTTCGGCGTTGCAAGAATTGGCGGATACGGTTTCAGAAGTGAAAGACGTTAAACATGCGTATAAATCGGGAATCAAAGCTCGTATTGGAGTCGATTTCTAGCTAGTTGCGTTGGAAATACTGCGTTAAAAGAAAAATTCAGAAAGTCATTTATAAAACATAAACTCCTTTTCTGAATTTTTCTTTTGCCTTGTCTTTTCTGCCTCACTGACGCTAGAAAATATTTAGAATCGCATTTTTTCATAGCTTTTTCGATATCGACTAAATAGTGTAATCTAAAATGGCATATCAGTGGGAGGGCTCTTGCGCGCGATTTAATATTCAAAAACTTATCGCGCTTATACCACAAAGGACACGTTGACCACCCTCTCACAACTGTTTGGCACGAGCGTAACCCATCATGTAATTGATGGGTTACAATTTCGCTGCGCTCAATCTAACCCATGCTACAAATGAAAGGCATAACAAACCGCAGGTGTTGTCACATGTGTTTTTTGTTTCATAAGCATGTGCCACTTGTTGGGCATAAGCGAACTGTGTGTAATGCCAAATTCTCTGCCCCACATGATGAATCCAGTTCTAGGCTATGTTGGTTTGATACATGGGTGTGATAACCCGTAGCACTAACAGTAAAGCTATATTCAATCTGAATTGCATTTACTGAAAAGTAAGACTGGTAGTTATAGGTTAAATTATTTTCTGTTTCGTTTTGGTTTACTTGCGTATATGGTGCATTAATCATTTCTTGCGTGCTAACCATTCCTTCTCCAGTGGCTGTGTATTCGACAACGGCATTGGAGATTTCTGCATTAGTTGATGAATCGAAGACCTCTACTACTAACTTAGGACTAGAGTAACCGGCACATGTGTTTATTCCCTCTTTGCCGGAAGGATCGTTGTCTGATCCGCAACCTGTTAAAACGTAAAGACAGGTAAGTAATGCAAGTTTTTTCATTGTGACGTTCCTTATCAATGTTCAAATTATTGTATATGCCTGAATTAAACATGTGAATAATTCATAAGTATTATCTTGAAATCGTAAAAAACCGCAGGCCTTTCGGCATGCGGTTTTTATTTTAGCGAAACAAGAAACGGAGACTTTAGAGCATCTCCCATCCAACGTTTCCCGTATCAGAAAAGAATACGTGCGCGAATAGTACCTTCTACTTCTAACACTTTTTCAAGGGCCAGTTCACCGGCGGAAGCGTCTACATCTACAACCACATAACCGATGTCGGCTGTTGTTTGTAAGAACTGACCAAGAATGTTGATGTTGTTCTCAGCAAAGATGGTGTTAATTTTGTTTAACACACCCGGTACGTTTTCGTGGATGTGAAGAATACGGTGGAAGTTACCATGCTGTGGAAGTGAAACTTGCGGGAAGTTCACCGCAGATAAAGTAGCACCAGTATCAGAATAGGTGGCCAGTTTCTCGCCCACTTCTTTACCAATGTTGGCTTGGGCTTCTTGAGTTGAACCACCGATATGGGGAGTTAGAATCACGTTATCTAAGCCACGTAACTCAGACATGAATTCGTCGTCGTTACCTTTTGGCTCTTTCGGGAATACATCAACGGCAGCGCCACCAATGTGGCCGCTTTTAAGGGCGTCAGCCAGTGCTGGAATATCCACAACCGTGCCACGTGCAGCATTGATGAATAGACCGCCTTTTTTCATTTTGGCGAATTCTTCAGCGCCCATCATGTCTTTTGTATCGCCCGTTTCAGGTACGTGTAAAGATACGATGTCAGACATGGCTAATAGCTCATCCATGGTTTCTACTTGCGTCGCATTACCTAAAGGCAGTTTGGTCACGACGTCATAAAAGTAAACCTTCATGCCTAGACCTTCAGCCAATACAGATAGCTGAGTACCAATGCTACCGTAACCGACGATGCCAAGGTTCTTGCCACGGATTTCGTAGCTGCCTTCAGCAGACTTGATCCAGCCCCCACGATGACAAGCGGCGTTTTTCTCTGGGATGCCACGAAGCATCAAGATAGCTTCACCTAACACAAGCTCTGCAACAGAACGTGTATTTGAGTAAGGGGCGTTAAATACCGGAATACCACGCTTAGCCGCAGCTTCAAGGTTTACTTGGTTTGTACCAATACAGAAGCAACCCACAGCAATTAGCTTTTCAGCGGCGGCAAATACGTCTTCCGTTAGCTGGGTGCGCGAGCGAATACCGACAAAGTGTGCGTCTTTGATTTTCTCTTTTAGGGCATCACCGGTTAACGCCGTTTTAACGTATTCGATGTTGCTGTAACCCGCAGATGTTAGGGTATCTAGAGCCGTTTGGTGAACGCCTTCTAATAACAGAATGCGGATTTTGCTTTTATCTAAAGATGTATCTGTCATGGTATGAGCCTTAATTAACGGTAAAGCGTTTTGCTGGCCTGATAATGGTCTTATGGGGCGCGAAGCCTTGCCAGTATGGGTCATGAAAACATGAGTCTAAATTTAGGCGCATATGGTATCATAATCCCCTTTGAAAGAAGCCCCAGCGGCAGCGAAATGTATGCAACAACAGTTGCAAATGGCTCATATAGCCACTCAAGCCGCTTTTGAGATTGTAATTTAGGGTACTCACATGAGCCAAACCACCGTAATTAGTCGTCTTCAAGCCATTTTAGGCGAAGATAAAGTAAAGACCGATGCCGATAGTCTGGAGACTTTTGGTAAAGATTGGACCAAAATCTACGCCCCCAAACCTCTGGCCATTGCCTTTCCTAAGACCACAGAACAAGTGGCTGACATCGTAAAAGCGGCTAATGAGCTGGATTTTGCCATTGTACCATCTGGTGGCCGTACGGGTTTAAGTGCGGGTGCTGTTGCTGCTAATGGCGAAGTGGTGGTTGCCCTTGATTATATGAACACCATGAGTGACTTTAACCTCACTGACCGTACCGTACGCTGTGGTGCGGGCGTGATTACCGAGCAGTTACAAGATTTTGCAGAAGAACAAGGTCTGTATTACCCAGTGGATTTTGCATCAGCAGGTTCCAGCCAAATTGGCGGTAATATTGGTACCAACGCAGGCGGTATTAAAGTCATCAAATACGGCATGACCCGTGACTGGGTGGCGGGTATGAAAGTCGTGACCGGTAAAGGTGACATTCTTGAGCTAAACAAAGACCTAGTTAAAAACAACACAGGTTATGACTTACGTCAGCTATTCATCGGCGGTGAAGGTACTTTAGGTATCGTGACGGAAGCGACCATGCGCCTAACCCGTAGCCCTAAAAATCTGAATGTTCTGGTATTGGGTGTACCAGAGTTAGACGCCATCATGAATGTTCTACATGCCTATCAAGGTCGTATGGACTTAACCGCGTTTGAGTTCTTTTCGCATAAAGCCATGAGCAAAGTCATCGCCCGTGGTGACGTACCTGCTCCATTTGAAAGCGAAGCTGAATATTATGCTCTGATCGAATTTGAAGCCCTTAGCGATGCAGATATGGACGTTGCTATGGAGTTGTTCGAGCATTGTATGGAGGAAGGCTGGGTATTAGACGGTGTGATCTCGCAAAGTGAAACACAAGCGAAAAACCTATGGCGCTTACGTGAAGATATTTCAGAAACCATTGCTGAATGGACCCCGTATAAAAACGACATCTCCGTTGTGGTATCCAAAGTACCGCCTTTCTTGAATGAAATTGAGCAAGTCGTAAATAAAGAATACCCAGACTTTGAAATCATCTGGTTTGGTCACATTGGTGATGGCAACTTACACTTAAACATTCTAAAACCAGATGCGTTAGCCAAAGAAGAATTCTTTGAAAAATGCGCCAAGGTAAGTACATGGGTATTTGAGATTGTTGAAAAATACCAAGGCTCGGTATCAGCGGAACACGGTGTTGGCATGACCAAAAAACCGTATTTGCAATATACCCGTAGTGCGGTTGAAATTGATTACATGCGGGCTATGAAGCAGGTGTTTGATCCGAAGAATGTGATGAACCCTGGCAAAATCATTGATTTATAACGGCCTAACTTGCTCTGGCATTGTTAAGTGATTTTCTCGAAATCCTCATTTAGTCCACTAAACTGCGGTTTCTCAAAAATCACTTGCCTAGCCAGAGTGTCGTTATTCTCGTTCTAAATATCTATACCTTGTTTGTGCTAACGTTGTTGAAGTCTTTGTTCAAAATCCTCAAGTGCTAAAGCACGTTCCGGTTCTTCACAAAGACTTCGCCTAGTTATCATTTCACCGCATACGCTACAGAATTTGTTGTTTTTCAGGATATTTTAATCGCGCGATAAGACGAAATAAAAATCGTAAGATCAAGGATGATCTATGAAACCAGTTAAGGGTCAAGTGCATTTGAGCAAAGGCCGACTTCTTACCCTAATTACATTTACCATGTGACCTTTTCTACGCTTCAACGCCAACCTGTTTTTCTCGACTTCCACAGTGCTAGCTTATTAAGGCGAATCTTAAAAACAAGTGATGAGAATAATCACAGCCAAACATATGCTTTTTGTACCATGCCAGATCACGTACATTGGCTGTTTAAGTTAATCGACGGTGATTTATCACAGGCCGTTGCTAGGGTTAAAGGCCTGTATTCACAAAAAAGTAAAAGTAGAGTTTGGCAGAGAGGTTATTTGATCATGCGATTCGTAAAGAGGAAGGTTTAATAGAAGTAGCACGATATATCATTGCAAATCCAATTAGAGCGAATCTAGTGAGTAAGATTGGTTATTACTTTCATTGGGATTCGTCATTTTTCTGATACGTTCAATACTTCTGCCGGCTAAACCAAATCCAAAAACCAGAAAGCGCCAATAGCATTAAAATAATCGCTGCTGCATCCACAATGTAAATACCCATCGAGCCAAAAAAGCGGCCACTGTGAATATCTTGTATGACTTTTTGCCAAGTAATGGTGTGATTTTTTGTTTGAATATTTTCAAGTGGCGCCACTTTATTTAGTACCGAAGGAGCATCCGTAGGCTCGCCTAATTGCATAGTTAAATCATCAAACCCATGCCAAGTATTTAAGTTTTTTATAAGAAGCTGGCCATTTAATGCACCAATATTAGAAATGTCATGACCTAGTAAAACGGTTTCAATACTTTCAATTAACTGGCCGTTTTGTAAAAACAGCAATTGGCTAGCGCACAAAACCCAAAGTTGCTGATCAATGATGGCGGCATTAATTAATGGCGGCGCACAATTTAGCAATGGCAGCTCATTTAAAAAGACCTGTTGCGTAGTTTGATACAACAGTTGACCGTTAAGTTGAATGCCCCTGTGTTGCTCTTGTGGGTAAGGCCATAACCAAAAGCCCGATTGGGGATACTGCTTGGCTAAAGCAAGGCCGCCAGTGTGGTTAAGTAAAATACCCGTGAAGCTGACGATTAACACGATAATAGCGGCTGCTAAACCTAAGCGACGATGCCAGCGGTGTAAAAAAAATCGGAGTTTGCGTTTAAACATTAAGGTTGGCTAATCTGCTGATGTAAATAAAGCGCCAGTTTAGCAATTTTTGTCATAGAACGTACAGAATAGGTAGCACCGGATATGCCATCAATATTCTGGTTAAGTTCGCCGTCATTGGTGAGTTTGCCACCAAAGAATTGTTTTCTAAAGCCAAGGTTTTTAATTTCATCCCCGCGACTTTCACGAAAGGCCAGTACTTCAAAGGCTTTAATCCCTTGCGAGTCCACCACAATACCATAGGTAATGGGCAGTTCTTTACCGATTTCATTCAGTACAAAGCCTGCTTTTTGAGTATTTTGCCAATAACGGATACGGACACCCGCATAAGGGTGACTTAGAATTTCATGTATAGCAGCTTGTTGGGTTTTATTTAGCCAAAGGGATTTGGCTTCGCTGGAATTAAACTGGTGTTGTTGTAAAAACTGAGCTGAAGATGCTTGAGCAACGCCATTACTCGCTAAGAGACAGATAGCTAAGTAAAGATAGATGAACTTAAGCATTTTCAACTCCATAAAAAAGCAACGTAAAAGACGTTGCTGTTTTTATATAATACTGCAAATTAGAAGCTATAACCCACACCAAGGTTCAGAGTGTCGGTAGTGGTGTCGCTAGCTGTGTCGTCTTTTTGATTGTAGTCAAGCTTCAATACAACGGTTTCCGCTAACCAGTAATTGGCACCAAATGCAGTTTCGTTTACCTCAGTGTCTGCGCTGTTACCAGCTAGATTGTCGTAGCTTGAATAACGGGCAAATACACCTAGGTCTTTAGTTACTTTATAAGCAGGCTCTAAGTAGAAACCAGATTGCTTCTCAGCGCCGTCTTTAAAGGTGGCAAGTTTATCATCAAAGCTCCATTGGGCGTATAGCGCACGTAGAGATAGGTCACCTTGTTCAACCACAGCGTGAGCTTCTATTAATTGGCCTTCAATACTTGCTACCCCTTGAGTCACATCTTCTTGGTACTGGAAGGTGGCTCCTAGACTGATACCGGCGGCTGGTTTGTAGTTTACACGAGCGGTTACCGCTAGATCATTAGCTTCTGCTTTAGCTACTTTTTGACGGCCTTTACGAGGTGTAGATTTGCCGCCAACAACATCAATATTTAAACCTGAATGCAGTGCTACATCATAAGATAGCGTTTCGCCTTTAATAGTTAAAGCAGCACCACCTTCCCACCACGTGGATGGTACGATGTTTTTCTCAACATTGTTGCGCTCAACACCGTAGAAGGTATCTGGTTCGTGAGTTTCGTTCAAAATACCCACTGGTATTAGGAATAAACCGGCTTTGGCGCTTAGAGAGTCATTAATGTCTTTTTCAATGAAAGCTTGTTCGATTTCAACTTCACCGGGCTTACCATCACCAGCTAGCGAGTGCTCAACTTCAAATTCAGAGAAAAAACGAGTGGTGCTGTTTAGTTCTTTACCGATGAAAAGTACAAAGCGGTGTAGGTCGATGGCGTTGTCGCCGCCTTGTTCATTGTTGTAATGTAATTCACCGTAACCACCGATGCTAACGGCTGAACCAGCTGCTGTATTTTCAACCGCATCTGCAGTGGCTTCAAGCTGAGCGCGCAGTTGATCAATTTGTTGCTGTAATTCATCGTTGCTTGGTGCCGCTAGGGCAACGCTAGAGGCTAATAGGGAAACTAAACCTAAAGTCTTTTTCATAGTCAGGGCCTTTTCTTTCGGTTGTTTTCTTAATGGCGGGCATTTTAACGTAATATTGGGAAATTAAAAGATATTAATAGTGATTATCGTTTAGACTTTGATCTAGGTTTGAAATAGGTCGCTAATTAACCTATAAAAGGCCTGTTTGGTTGTTTAATCATCAGATCTTCTTGTGGTGACTAATATTCAAACAAGCTTGATCGGCTTATTCAAAATTCAAACGTAAATTTACGGTAAATTAATGGTAAAATACCGCCACCACTCAGCCTTATGCGATTGAGAAACCTATGACCCGTCGTACCATAGATTTACCAGAAACCTTCCACCTTAATTTTGATTACACAGTGGTTTACAGCGATATTAATGCTTCAAGCCATTTGGCGGCTGACCGCATTATGCCTATCACCTTAGAAGCCCAGTTTAAGTTTATTAAAAGCTTAGGTTACACTGACGCTACGGTATTTGAAGATGCGGGTTTGATCATGGTGCATTCTGAAACGCAATATATGTCAGAGTCTTTCCATGATGATGAGCTAAGTGTGGACATGGCCATTGAAACACTGGAAGGCAAGCAAATGGTGTTTGGTTTTTTGATCAAAAACAAACGTACAGGGAAAGAGACCGCTCGCTTACGTTCTACCCTGTTATTTTTTGATTATGAAACACAAAAAGTAATTAATGCCCCTGAAAACTTCACTAAAAAAGTGAATGAAACCTACGGCACACAATTTTAATAGTTAAGGTTTAGTTATGTACCAACACACCAATATTGAAAATCAAAATATTCCTTTGCCTCTGGGTAAGGTAGTGTGTGTTGGCCGAAATTATGCCGAACACGCCAAAGAACTTGGCAATGAAGTACCGGACGCCCCCATTTTATTCATTAAACCTGCTACAGCAGTGGTGAGTTTAGAACATGGATTCGCGATTCCACAGCATAAGGGTAATGTGCATCACGAGGCTGAAATTGCGTTGTTAATCAGCCAAGATGCGAGTCAAATTTTAGCTGAAAATGCTTGGAGTCATGTTAGTCATGTGTCGGTTGCTTTAGATTTAACCTTGCGTGATGTGCAAAGCAAACTCAAAGAAAAATCCCACCCATGGGAAATTGCAAAAGCCTTTGATGGTGCTTGCCCATTAGGTAAATGGGTGCACAAAGATGCCATTTCTGATTTAAATAATATTGCTATTGAGCTTTATAAAAACGGCGAGCAAAAACAAAAAGGGGATAGCACACAAATGATCACGCCAATTCCTGAATTGATTGCCTATATGAGCAATATTTTCACCCTTAAAGCAGGTGATGTGATTTTAACGGGAACCCCTGCAGGTGTGGGGCCGTTAGAAAACGGTGATGGGTTGCTGGCTAAGTTAGATGGACAATATGAATTCCCATCAAAGGTAATTTGAATATGGAACTATTAAACTGGTTTAAAAAATCCATCAAATGGTGGATAGGTCTCTCCTTAATTATTTTAGGCACTGTTGTCATGCGCCAAGTTGGAAGTGTACCTTACGCCCAAGAAGTAGGGGGTGCTATGGTGTTTCTTGGTTTAGCCATGGTGTTATTTTTTGGTATGCGTGCCACACCACCAAAAGAATAATAGCGGCCGTTGGTTAATACAAAAAAGCCCCGTTCATTGATGTTAAATTCAGCGGGGCTTTTTTACTGCTGAGATCATTTAAGACAAACGCATTTTAAAATCGTCGTAACTAAATGTACGTACAATTTTAAGTACATTGGTCTGACTGTTCCAAGTGGCTATGGCTGGTAGATGAGTACCGTTAAAGGTGCTGGTTTTCACCATGGTGTAATGAGCCATGTCTTCAAACACAAGACGCTGGCCTATTTCTAAAGGTTCATCAAAACTGTAATCGTTAATCACATCACCGGCTAAACAGGTTAGCCCTCCTAAACGGTAGGTATGGGCTTTTTCATTGGCCTCGCCACTGTTTGTAATGTCAGGACGATAGGGCATTTCTAAGGTGTCTGGCATATGGCACGTCGCCGAGGTGTCTAGGATGGCTTGCGCTAATTGATTAAAACCAATGTCTAATACTTCAGCTACTAACACACCTGTGCCTATGGCCACGGCTTCACCGGGTTCTAAATAGACTTCTACTTGATACTTATTTTTAATAGTTTTAATGCATTCAACCAGTTCATCAATTTGATAATCCGGTGCGGTAATGTGATGCCCCCCACCAAAGTTTAACCATGTCAGAGTAGGTAACCATTTAGCGAACTTTTCTTCCACAACGTTTAAAGTGCGCTCAAGGGGTAAAAAATCTTGCTCGCATAAGGTATGAAAGTGAAAGCCAGAGATTAATTTGAAGGCTCGTTGTGTTTCGCTTTGTTCTAAAGCTTTTACTAATTGAGAGTATGTGGTGCCTAAACGAGAACCCTTGGCACAGGGGTCGTAAATTTCCACGTCACCTTCGCTGTGCTCTGGATTAATACGCAAACCAAATTGTAAGTCGTTACGTGTTTTTAACGCCGCTTCACATAGCGGGGCAAAGCGCACCAACTGACTAGGGGTGTTGAATACAATGTGGTTAGCAAAGGTCAGCAGCTCTTTAAAATCACTCTCGGTAAAGGCGGCTGAAAAAACATGCACTTCGCCACCATAATATTCTTTGCCTAATAGGGCTTCATGTAAACCACTGGAGCAGGTTCCAGATAAATACTTTGTAGTTAAGGGGGCCAGAGAAAACATAGAGAATGCTTTAAGTGCGTGTAATACTTTGGCGCCGCTGCGGGTTTGTACGTCGTTTAAAATTTTTAAATTACGTTCAACCGCTACTTCGTCAACCACAAAACAAGGAGAAGGCACACGGTTTAAATCCAGTTTTGAAAAATCAGTAAATTGCATGGATTTTTCTCTGAGTAGACAAACAATAAAATGTAAGATGGGTTAGCGCGTGTCACAAGGAGCGTAACCCATCAGTTTTTTTTGAAGGATATGTAATTGAAATTACTGATCTAAGTTAAATTCATCTAATTCGATCACGTTCCAAGGAAGGCCATATTGGTTCATGGCTTCCATGAATGGGTCAGGATTAAACTGTTCGATATTAAACACACCAGGCTCTAACCATTTATCTTCCACCATCATTTTGGCTCCAATCATGGCAGGCACACCTGTGGTGTAAGAAATAGCTTGGGACTTTACTTCTTCCCAACAGGATTCGTGGTTACAAATTTGATAGCAGTAAACAATCTTTTCTTTGCCATCTTTTATGCCACGTACTACAGTGCCGATGCAGGTATTGCCTTTGGTGCGTGGTCCTAATGAAGATGGGTCAGGTAATAGTTTGGCAAGGAACTGGATAGGCACAATTTGCTGGCCTTCAAACTCAACTGCTTCGATACCAGTCATACCCACGTTGCCCAATACCTCTAAATGTTTTAGATAGTTATCAGAGAAACTCATCCAGAACTGAGCACGTTTTAGGGTTGGAAAGTGTTTAGAAAGACTCTCCAGTTCTTCATGATACATGCGGTAGATGTCATATTCCCCAACATTGTCAGGGCAGGTAAACCGAGCTTTTTTACTCATGGCATCGGTAGTCACAAACTCGCCGTCTTCCCAATGACGACATTCTGCTGTTACTTCACGAATGTTGATTTCTGGGTTGAAGTTGGTTGCAAATGGGTAGCCGTGATCACCGCCGTTTACATCTATGATGTCTAGATAGTGAATTTCATCAAAATAATGCTTAGCCACATATGCGGTGAATACATTGGTTGCGCCGGGATCAAATCCACTTCCTAGCAGTGCGGTTAAGCCTGCTTGCTTGAATTTATCTTGATATGCCCATTGCCAGCTGTATTCAAACTTAGCGGTATCTAAAGGCTCGTAGTTGGCGGTATCCATGTAGTGAACCCCTGCTTCTAAGCAAGCATCCATAATGGTTAAGTCTTGATAAGGCAGCGCTACGTTAATCACAAGTTTTGGTTGTTCGGTTTTTAACAATGCTGCAAGCTCGGGTACATTGTCGGCATCCACTTGAGTGGTGCGGATAGAGGTTCCTGTTTTTTCTTTAACGCCTTGGGCAATGGCAATACATTTACTTTCAGTACGGCTTGCTAAAATAATATCGGTAAATACATTTGAAAGTTGTGCACATTTTTGTGCTACTACGTTACCGACACCGCCGGCACCAATGATCATTACTTTGCTCATCATGTCTCTCTGTTGGAAAAGCTAGTTACCTTATAGGCTCAAAGCCATTACCTTAAATTTGCAGGATGCAAACATATTGTAAATTATAGTGATATGCTGGTTTAGCGTTAGACATTGACAGTATAGACTGGTTTAACCAAGCTTTTGAAAGCGCTGTAATAACGGATGTGAATTTATGGCTCACACAAACACAGAAGGGTTGTTATCCCTGATAAGTCAGCCTTATGGGGGAACAATAATAAGAGCAAGTACAACCTGCTAATCTTTCTCGATGCTGTGGTAATTGTCAGCGCTGTTAACATGCTTATGCGCTTTCTGACATAGAGAAAACGCCTGAGCTAAACTTGCATAAATCCTCTTCAGGAGTCACTAATTTGATCGCATTTTAGGCTCTGACTTTCAAAATACAAGGTTTTTTTATGCAATATGCATCAATTAATGATCACTGAAATGGTGTGGTAAATTCGATGAGGTGGCGTTTCGAGTTATTATTCGGGTTTGTGTGTTATTGCTAAATAAACAACAAAGGTGATTTATCTGGTTTAAGCACCTTTGTTGTAAATTAACAGCGTGTCCTTGCTTGCATTAAACCGCCAAGAACGAGCTGTGATTCAATTACTCAGGGAATACTTCTAAAGTTAGATAAAGGGTGGACTGCTCAATACTAATCAACTCTTTATTGCTAGGAACGCTTACCTCGCCATAGGCATGCACCGCAGCATAATTCCAACTGGGAGCCACCTTGCCGTGCGTCTTACTGGCAGGGTGTAAGTCTGGTGAGACATAACCGTGAGGGCCAGTAAACATAACTAACGCATTTGGATTGCCCATGGCTATCTCCCAAGCTGGGTTGCGTATGGCCACATGACAACGTAATAACCCCAGCTCGCTGCCGTCATCCACCCATTCAAATGGCAAATGGTTTGCCTCCATGCCTTGTTCGCCAGTAACAATTAATGCAGCAAAACTATGATCTAGCATAAATTTTTTTAGGGTTTCAGGCTTGGTTTCGGCGAGGGGCTTTTGGATATACATGGGGCGTCCTTGCTTGTATTCGATTGTTTATTTTAGATGAGGCACAATACAAAGCATGGAACGCAGGGGACAAGGTGGTAGGTACGGTGTTTAAGAAAATAGTCATTGTAATTGGGATGATTCTCTCTCTGCTTTTTGGTTTTGCATTTCACCTAGCAGGTGGTTCGCTCGTTATTAAAGAAGTTCTCAAGCATCAACCTAAAGAGAATTTAGATTTTAGTTTTTCTAGTTGTGACGAAGAAAACAAATATCGAAAGGATCAGGTTTTAAGTGCAATAAGAACAGATAATAAAATTGTTATTAAAGCAGGAGTAGCTCCAAATTGTGGTACGATTTGGATGCTTGGTGATTATGAAATACATCAGAATAAACTTATTCTAAAGTATCGTCCTATTCTGGGGAGTTTTTTAGCGTGTAAGTGCTCTCATGAAGTGGAGTATGTGATTGATGAGTTTCCGCTTAATCGCTATGAGATTG
Source organism: Oceaniserpentilla sp. 4NH20-0058 (assembly GCF_040371755.1). Taxonomy (NCBI): domain Bacteria; kingdom Pseudomonadati; phylum Pseudomonadota; class Gammaproteobacteria; order Oceanospirillales; family Oceanospirillaceae; genus Oceaniserpentilla; species Oceaniserpentilla sp. 4NH20-0058. The sequence continues at coordinate 112,030 of NZ_BAABWE010000011.1, read as the reverse complement.
AGATTAAAGATCAAGAAGAACTCTATAATGATATTTCTTGGTTTTATGATTTGATTTATTAAAAATTTAAACTGAAAAACTTAAAGTTTTTTTTAGAAGCCTATCGGATATGGCACCCAAAGAGACATTGATACCCTTTGGGTGTTTGCTTGATCAATTAATCCTTCGCCTTCAACGTTTTCACACCTTCTTGCGTGCCCATCAAAAACACATCTGCAGGGCGACAGGCAAATAAACCATTTGTTACTACGCCTACGATGGCATTAATGCGCTCTTCTAACGCGGTAGCACTTTGTATGTTCAAGTTGTGCACATCTAAAATCACGTTGCCGTTATCTGTGGTGACACCTTGGCGGTATACCGGGTCACCACCTAGGGCAACTAATTCACGGGCAACATATGAGCGTGCCATGGGAATCACTTCAACAGGCAGTGGGAAGGTGCCTAATATTGGCACTAATTTGCTGTCATCGGCTATACATACAAATTCTTTTGAGCAAGCGGCGACAATTTTTTCACGGGTGAGGGCGGCACCGCCCCCTTTAATGGCTTGCAGGTGATCGTTAATTTCATCGGCCCCGTCAATGTAAAATTCGAGCGAGCCAACGCTGTTTAAATCGTAAACTGGAATGCCATGGTCTTTAAGGCGTTGCGCGGTGGCTTCTGAGCTGGCCACGGCACCATCAAATAAGTGTTTAATCTTGGCCAGAGCATCAATAAAGCAGTTGGCTGTAGAGCCTGTGCCCACACCTATGATGCTATCTTCTTCAAGGTGAGGTTGGATGTAATCCGCTGCGGCTTGGCCTACGGCCTGCTTAAGTTGATCTTGGTTCATGGCATTACCTAGATATAATCACGAAATTTAGGTGTGATTATATCTAAGCACAGGGCAAAATGGGTACAATATTGCACTTTTTAAAATAGGTAAGTGGATTTGTAATGGCGGATAACTACATAAAACGCATATTAGAAGCCAATGTGTACGATGTGGCGGTGGAAACCCCCATGTCTGAGGCGCAGTTTCTTAGTGATCGCCTAAAAAACACCATTCTGATTAAGCGTGAAGACGAACAGCCGGTTTACAGCTTCAAGTGTCGTGGTGCCTATAACTGTATCTCTAAGAAAACCCCTGAAGAATTAGCAAAAGGAGTGGTGACCGCCAGTGCGGGTAATCATGCTCAAGGGGTGGCCTTATCAGCGCAAACGCTTGGTATCAAAGCCACTATCGTCATGCCACGTACAACCCCTGAAATCAAAGTGGCTTCAGTTCGGGCTCGCGGTGCGAAAGCGGTATTGCATGGCGATACCTTTGACGAAGCCTTCGCCCATAGCCAAAAATTGGTAGAAGAAAAGGGCATGACTTACATTCACCCATATGACGACCCAGATGTCATCGCTGGTCAAGGCACCATTGCCATGGAGATGCTGCGTCAGTGTACGGGTGATATACACGCTATTTTTGTGCCTGTTGGCGGCGGTGGTATTGCTGCGGGTGTGGCGGCATATGTAAAGTACCTACGCCCAGAAATAAAAGTGATAGCGGTAGAAAGTACCGAAAGCGCGTGCCTTCATGCTGCTATGAAAGCTGGCCGTCGTGTGACTCTGCCCCATGTGGGTATTTTTGCCGATGGTGTGGCCGTTGCGCAAATTGGCAAACACACTTGGCAGGTATGTAAAGATCATATAGACGAGTGCATTACAGTGACGCCAGATGAGCTGTGTGCTGCTATAAAAGATATTTTTGATGATACCCGCAGTGTGGCCGAACCAGCAGGGGCTTTAGGTGTGGCAGGTTTGAAAAAATACGTGGAGCGCACTGGCATTGAAGGTAAAACACTGATTGCTATTGAATCCGGTGCCAATATGAACTTTGATCGTTTGCGTTATGTGAGCGAAATGGCTGAAGTGGGTGAAGGTCGTGAAGTGTTAATGGCGGTGACCATTCCTGAAAGACCGGGTAGTTTCCAAACATTTTGTAATGTTTTGGGTCGTCGCCCAATTACTGAATTCAATTATCGCTACGGCCGAGATGACGCCGCTCAAATTTATGTTGGCGTTAAAGTGACAGATGGCGGCAAGCAAGATTTACTGGATGAACTGAAACAAAAAGATTATCCCGTAGTAGATTTAAGCGAAAACGAAATTTCTAAATATCATATTCGTCATATGGTGGGTGGCCATGCACCAGAGTCTGTCAGTGATGAAATTCTGTATCGCTTTGAATTTCCAGAGCGCCCCGGTGCATTGTTAATATTCTTGAAAAAGTTAGGTAGGCGTTGGAATATTTCTATGTTTCATTACCGCAACCATGGTGCGGCTAATGGTCGTGTATTGGTGGGTTTGCAAGTACCTAAACATGAAAAGAAAGAGTTGCAATCGTATTTGGATGAAGTGGCTTACCCTTTTTGGGAAGAAAGCGATAACCCTGCGTATCAGCTTTTCTTAAAATAAATGACAAGGCGGCCATATTTGAGCCGCCTTTTTTATGATTACGTTTTAGATACCTCATCAATAAATAAAATATAGTCTCGGATTTTCTGCTGTAAAAAAGCAATTTGTTTCGGTGTTAAGTGAACGCTGAAATTACTAAAAAACTGATGTGTAAGAATTCGGTTTTGTTGTTCTAGTAGCCGGTAATCGGCTGATTTAAATGACTCTGGATTATTTAAAAGTTTAGCTAGGTCGGTAGAATTGTCTGCTACTAACATGGTTTGCTTTAATTGGCTTTGGTATTCACGTAAATATTCAGTGCGTAATTCGGTAGTGTCAGTTTTTTGCTCTAAATATTCTTGTAATAATGTTATTTGAACTGTTGTTATTTCCCCTAAAAAATCTTCTAGTATCTCTTGCCATTTTTCTAAACGTTCTTGTTGTATCGTTTGAGCATTGTTTTCTAATAGATGGTCAAGCCGCTTTTGGTTTTTGTGTTCAAGCTTAATAAATAAATATTCGATTTGGTCTGGTGATAAGTTCTCGACTAGAGGTGCATATTGATCACTCACGTGTTGACGAAGGGAAAACCAATAACCATGCAAGCGTTGAGCATGTTGATTAATAGTATAGGCTGATAACGGAAGCGCTGTTAAATCTTGCGATATGTCCATAAGGTGCTGTCGATACTTGGGCAACTCTGAGGATTTGTGCCAAATCAAAGACTCTTCAACGTGTTTTGCAAGCACAGATTCTTGCTGATTCGTGAGCTCTAGGTAGTCATCGCTGTACCATAGAATAATCCAATCTAAATGCCGATAAGCAAATTGCGAAGTACAGCTCGTGATTGACAGACAAATGATCAATAGAAAGATAATGCGCATGAGCCCTCCGTTAGCTTTTCTATTGATACGTACAACAAGGTGTAGCAGATCATGCCAAACCGACTCATATCATGCTTATTAAGATTATAGTCCAGCATGGGCTAGGGTGGGGAAATAAAGGGTAAATTTACAGCCGGTAGCATTTAATTTATGAAACGCGATTTAGTAACCGAAAAACGCGCTAGTTTAATTTATTTTTTGCTTCTATCCACTGTGCCATGTACTGAGTCGACTTCATAGTATGGTGGCGCAACATACTGCCGGTGAAGTTATTTAACCTGTGAGTTTCTAGGTTGTTAGCAAGGTGATGCAAAGACTCTATCATTGCCTGACTGTAGGTTTTCCACGCAAATCCGTCTGTTAAAAATGTTAGGCAGGCGTTTTGCGCTTGTTGCCATGTGGTTTCATGACGGTATAAATCCACGGCCAGTTGTGCAAATTGATCAAAGTTGTCACTGACTAACGCGGTGGAAGGTTGATTGTTATCGAATAAACCTTCACTTCCGATTGAGGTGGTGACCGCAGGTAAGCCACATTGAGCGGCATCCAGTAATTTGCCTTTTAGTCCTGCACCAAAGCGCAATGGGGCCAGTAATACACGGGCTTTACTTAATTCTTTAAACGCGTCTTCGCACCAACCTTTAACTAAAAAACCTTGTTTTTCGTTATGCAGTTGAGTGGCTTTTTTCGGCGGGTACGCACCAAATATATGAAGCTGAGCGTGTGGTAATTGTTTGCGAATTAACGGCCAAATGCTTTGTTTGAGTTGCAGTACGGCATCCCAATTGGGTTCGTGACGGAAATTACCAATAGAGACAAAGTGCGTACGTTCATGGAATGGAATATCGGTGTTGACGTTAATCTGTTTTAACATGAACGGCATATACAGCAAAATATTAGCGGGTACGCCAAAGCGCTGCTGCAATATCTGCATTTCGTACTGGCTAATAGTAAGAGTCAGGTCGCAACGATAAATGGCGGCAATTTCACGCTTAGCTTGATCGGTAAATAAATTCTGATCACTGACGTGTTTAATTACTTGCTGAGGATGTTGCTTTGCCAAGGTTTGGCGTGCAAAACGTAAGCAGTGCAAGTCTTCACTGTCTAAAATACGAATAGCCTGTGGGCAATGTTTCTCTACTCGCCAGCCAAATTGCTCTTCCATCATAAAGCGGTCAAACATCACCACATTGGGTTGTAATTGCTTGATGTATTCATCGAAGCTTTCATTATTAAGCTCAATGGTACAGGTGCTTATCTGATGCTGCTGGTAATCAATGGCGTGCTCACTGGGGGCAGCAGGTGAGGCATAGGTGACCTTAAAACCTGCTTGTTGAAAGCATTCAATTAACTGCAACATGCGGCTGCCGGCCGCGGATGATTTAGGTTCTGGCCATACATAGCCAATGACAAGTAGGGTTTTCATGGCGCGGATTATAGCCATAACCGCAGGTGAAAACTGCGTTTATGGCAAAATAATCGGTTAAAAATTAAGAATGGGTGCTGGGTTGCTTGTCAGTTTGCTTAGTAGGATTGGGTTGCCATTCTGGTGGGCGCCAAAGGTGGCCAATGCGCTGCCACAAGGTTTTATGGCCGCTGAATATATCTTTAAACATATCGCTCCACTCATGCAAGGTGAGACGAATAGGGTTATGGCTATGAATCTGACGAGTGATGCCGTAGTCAATTTTAATGTCAGCGCATTCTTTCACAAATGTGCCAAACAACTTATCCCAAATAATTAACACCCCAGCGTAATTTTTATCTATGTACTCTGGGTTACGAGCGTGGTGTACGCGGTGATGGCTAGGAGTATTAAGAACCCACTCTAAAGGCCCAAGGGTTTTAATGGTTTGGGTGTGAATAAAAAACTGATAGGCCAAACTTAACAGCACTGAGCCTAAAACCAACTCGGGTTCAAATCCCATTAATACGATAGGCACCCAGAATAACCACATTCCGGATAACGGATAGGTAAAGCTTTGGCGAAACGCCGTGGAGAGATTCAAGTGTTGGGAGCTGTGATGCACCACATGGCTGGCCCACATATAACGAATACGGTGATGGGCGCGATGGAACCAGTAATAACAAAAGTCCTGCATTAAAAATAAGCCTAAAAAGCTTAACCATGACTTTTCAATATTGAAAATCCGATACTCATATAAAGCGTAATAAATGCCCATGACAAAAAGTGCGTTAAACAAAGCGTCACTGACTTCATGTAACAGGGCCAATGTGCCGTTACTGATGGTGTCTATCCATGTGTAGCGCGCACTGTCCATATTTGCTTGTTTGCGTAAATACATAAACTCTAGGGCAATACACAGTAAAAATAGGGGGGCAAAGGCCAATAAAATATATTGTATAGAAAATGTCATAATCACATCCTGAATCAACAGTACCCAGTGTAAAGAGATAAGGCAGGCTCACAATGTCATTTTAAGACATGTGCCGCGCAAAATGCGCCAGCGTTCGATATACTTTGGGCATCTTTATATTGAGTTTATTATGAATTTACCAAAACCCTCTTATGCAAACCCCGTACATATGCTGGCCTTTGGTTTAGGCAGTGGCTTATCGCCAAAAGCTCCGGGTACCGCAGGCACCATTGCAGCTTTGCCCATTTATTGGTTTGCCATGCAGGATTTATCGGTATGGGCTTATTTGTTAGTACTTGCTATCACTATGTTGGTGGGTACTTATGTGTGTGACCGTACTTCTAAAGATTTAGGGGTGCATGATCACGGCGGCATCGTCATCGATGAATGGATGGGCATGTGGCTTACCCTATTTTTAGCCCCACAAGGCATTGAATGGATGATATGGGGTTTTGTGTTATTTAGGGTTTTCGATATTTTAAAACCTTGGCCCATCAAATGGTTTGACGAAAAAGTGGGTGGCGGTTTTGGCATCATGATTGACGATGTACTGGCCGGTGTGGCAGCTTGGTTGGTACTACAGGCCAGTGTGTACTTGATCGCGCTGATGTAAATCAGCGCCTAATAAAGCGTAACCAACGCCAAATATTCAATAAGCTAGCCAATGCTGCGGATACATAGGTTAACGCACAGGCCAGCAATATCTTACGGGCGTTTTTATAATCTTTCGTTTGCAGGTATTGGCCATTTTTCAAAATGGGTAATGCTTTTGAAAAACTGGCATTAAACTCCACAGGTAGTGTCACTAGGTGCACTAATGTGCTGGCTAGCATTCCCACAATCGCGACGATAATGGATATTCGCCCAACCGCTGGCACAAAACTTAAAAATACAGGGGTACTGATCAACGCTATTTGCGCTAATTTCTCCACATAAAACGCAAACTTAGCCAGAGGCGCACGTAATAATAACAGCGCCATCCCTTGTTGATGCTGAATTGCGTGGCCTACCTCATGGGCGGCAACTGCAACTGCGGTGAGAGATTTATCGTTAAAGTTTGCGCTGCTTAACCTTACGGTTTTGCTAGTGGGGTCATAATGGTCCCCATGCTCTGTGGTTTCTAACTTAACATCCAACCCTTGTTGTTTGATTAAGTGACGGGCAAACTCACCACCTGTACCGGGGAAATCCGAGCGAATGGCACTGTGTTTGTTGAGAATCCGTTGCACCCAAAACTGGGGTAAATAAATTAGGCCAACTAATATGACCAATAGCACAATCCAAATCATGTGGCACCTCAAGTAATCATAAGGATAAGTATACGTGAGAGTTCAGCAAATAATGACTACTGTTGTTTTAATCATGCTAAGCATGATGGTAAAAGCCAATATTCAAGCGGTAGGGTTGATGCCGGGCATGGCTATTCTAGAGAAAGACGGCCAGCGTTTAATCATTAAAGCCGGAGAAGAAAAAGAGGGCATCACTTTAATACGCGCGGACAGCCAGCAATGCTTGGTGGAAATTAACGGCCAGCGTCAAACCCTCATGCTCGGCGCTTCTTTGGCTTCTGGTTATACCGTGACACAGGGAAAGGAAGTGCGCCTGCAACAAGATTATCGTGGCCATTACTTCACGAATGTAAATGTGAATGGCAAACCTGTAAAAATGCTGGTGGATACAGGGGCAACCACTGTGGCCATGAGCGGGCAAACCGCCCGCAGATTAGGCATAGCCTATGCTAATGGTCGTAAGGGAAGAAGTGCAACCGCAGGCGGCATAGTGAATAACTTTATGATTCGTGTGAACGAGTTAAATATGCAAGGCATCAAACGTTATAACGTACCAGTGAGCGTAATTGAAGGTGCCCACCCTGATATCCCTTTATTGGGCATGAGCTTTTTAGGTCAGCTTAAAATTCAGCAAGATAATGGCGAGTTAGTGATCAGTGAATGATGATTGCGTTGTCCCTTGGCTTTGACGAAATGCCGCTAATTCATTTAATAGCCAGTTAGCACTGCTGGTGGTTTTACCGTCGCAGATGACGCGGTATGGTTTACCGCTTATGGTGCTTTTGGTGGCGCTTAAGCGAATAAAGTCTTCTGTTGTTTCAATGTCATCTGCAAAATAATCGTATTTCTTTTTAATGTGCTCTACTGCGTCTTTGCCTGTGTGTTGGGTGCCGTTACGGATATAGCTACACTGAGTGTTTTTAACAAATGTCAGTAAGTGCTGAATCTCAGTTGTGTTTCCATGACTGTGGCATATGCAAGATAAATAAAGGATTAAACAAGTTGTTAAGCGTATATATGAATGAGCCAAGCTGACGCACCTCACTGATGATGAGTTTGCATTTAAAATACAGAATGAAAAAGAAAAACGCACTAATGGGTGCGTTTTAAATTAATCGATTTTATTCAGCTGAGCCAATATGCCGTTTGCATCTATGCCCATTTCTGCCCATTGTTGAGCTTGGGAGCCATGTTCAATATACGCATCCGGTATGCCTAAGTTAACTAGGTTTGGTTGAATATGATTAGCAGCATAAAACTCATCTATAGCGGAGCCTGCTCCACCCATGATGGCGTTGTCTTCTAATGTAATGATGTGCTGGTGGTTTTGAGCAATACTCAGTAATAAAGCTTCATCAATGGGTTTTACAAACCGCATGTCCACCAATGTCACTTGTTTGCTGGAGGCTTGTTTGTACATGGCCACGGCTTTTTTAGCTTCGTGCAGTAATGGGCCAAAGCACAAAATTGCAACGTGTTCACCTTGTTGCAGTACCTCACCTTTACCAATCTCTACGGTTTCATTGGTGATGGTAACTTCGTCTTCGCTGGCGTTGCCTCTTGGGTAGCGCACAGCTGCTGGGCCATTAAATTCATAACAGGTGTTCAGCATTAAACGGCACTGAGTTTCATCAGATGGGCAAGCAATCACCATATTAGGAATACAGCGCATAAAACTAATATCGTATGCCCCTGCGTGGGTTGGCCCATCCGCACCCACCACGCCTGCACGGTCAATGGCAAAAGTTACATCTAAATTTTGTAAGGCCACATCGTGTACTAATTGGTCGTAAGCCCGTTGTAAAAATGTACTGTAAATGGCTACAACAGGTTTGGCTCCTTCGCACGCCATGCCTGCTGCTACTGTCACCGCATGTTGCTCGGCGATGGCCACATCAAAATAGCGATCAGGAAATTTTTCAGAAAATTTAACAAGGTCACTGCCTTCGCGCATGGCGGGGGTAATGGCCATTAAACGGTTATCTAGGGTGGCCGTATCGCAGGCCCATTTGCCAAAAATATTACTAAAGGTTTTGGCTTTTTTAGCGCTGGCGCCAACCGGTGACAGGGCGTGGTATTTGATTTGATCTTTTTCGGCAGGGGCAAAGCCTTTGCCTTTTTTGGTGATAATATGTAAAAACTGCGGGCCTTTTAGATCACGCATGTTGCCAAGAGTACGCACAAGAGCCTCTAGGTCGTGACCATCCACAGGGCCAATGTAGTTAAAGCCCAATTCTTCAAAGAAAATTCCTGGGGTGAAAAAACCTTTTACATGTTCTTCGGTTTTACTTGCCAGCTCCCAAATGTGGGGAATGGTACTAAGCACTTTGCGCGAGCCTTCACGCATATTGTTGTAGGTTTTAGAGCTTAATAACTTGGCTAAATATTTATTTAAGCCACCTACGTTTTCACTGATGGACATGTCGTTGTCGTTTAGGATGACCAACATGTCTGTATCGGTGTGGCCTGCATGATTTAACGCTTCAAATGCTTGCCCTGCGGTCATCGCTCCATCGCCAATGATGGCGGCCACTTTTTTATGGCTGCCAGTACTTTTTGCTGCGATGGCCATACCAAGTGCCGCACTGATAGACGTAGACGAATGGCCGACACCAAAGCTGTCAAATTCACTTTCACTGCGTTTAGGAAAAGGGGATAACCCGTCTTTTTGGCGAATACTAGGCAGTTGCTCGCGACGGCCTGTTAACACTTTGTGCGGATACGCTTGATGGCCAACATCCCACACCAATACATCGTCTGGCGTGTTATATACATAATGCAAGGCAATGGTCAGTTCAACTACCCCAAGACCGGCACCAAAATGCCCACCGCTTTGTCCTACGCTGTACAATAAATATTCACGCAGTTCATTGGCGAGCTGAGGTAGCTGGTCGGCCGCTAAATCACGCACTTGCTTGGGCAGATCGAGGCTGTCCAGTAAGGGTGTTTGTGGGCGGCTTGTGGGGATTTGCTGGAACATCTGTTACCCAGAGCTTGTTGCAATAAAATAAGGGGCGCTATTCTACCCCCTAATGCATAAAAAGTAATGGAAGCGAGTGCGCTAATTCACTCGCTGAATGATGTAATCGGCAATTTGCCTTAAAGTCTGAGCGTTTTCACCCAGTGGCTCAATGGCTAGTAGAGCGGACTCATGTAATTGCTTGGCTTTTGCTTTTGCTCCTTCAAGCCCTAACAGCGAGACATAAGTGGGCTTATTTAGCGCGGCATCGGCCCCTTGGGTTTTACCAAGGGTTTGGGTATCACTGATTACATCTAAAATATCGTCTTGCACCTGAAACGCTAAGCCAATGGCATCCGCATAATCACTTAATGCTTGTGTTGTCTCTTGGCTTAATTGAGGGTGACATAGAGCCCCCATTAGTACGCTGGCTTTAATTAAGGCGCCGGTTTTATGGTTATGCATGGTTTCTAAGTATGCTAAATCAACGTCTTTATCCACTGCGCCTAGGTCAAGGCTTTGACCTCCTGCCATACCGTAAACACCACTGGCAGTGGCTAGTGTATGCAGCATAGTTAATTGTTGTGTGGCACTTAGTCCTTTAATGGGCTGACTCAGTAAACTAAAGGCTTCGGTTTGTAGGGCATCACCGGCCAAAATGGCACAGGCTTCGTCAAACGCAATATGACAGGTGGGTTTTCCGCGTCTTAGGTCGTCATCATCCATGGCGGGCAAATCATCATGTACCAGTGAATATGCATGAACCATTTCGATGGCTAAAGCGGGGTAGTCGGCTAATGCTAAGTCGCATTGGCAGGCCTGTGCACTGGCATACACTAATAAAGGTCGAATGCGCTTTCCACCGTTTAACAGGCTGTATTCCATGGCCGCTAATAAACGTTTCGCTTTAGCTGGGGGAAGAATATCAGGAGAGCCAAAAAAATCATTAAAGCGAGTAATGGCCGTTTCTTGAAAATGCTGAAACGTCATTATTGTGCATCACCTTCAAATGGAACAGCGCTCGATTGGCCGCTTTCTTCCATTAGAATTTGAACCTTTTGCTCTGCTTGACTCAGTGCTTGCTGACACTGGCGAGTGAGCTTGACCCCTTGTTCAAAGGCCTCAAGAGACTGCTCAAGGGTAAACTCTGAGTTTTCTAATTTCTCCACCAGACCTTCTAGTTGAGCCAGTGATTGCTCAAAGTCCATGGTGTTCTTTTGTTCTGCCATTTCAATACCTTCAACGTGCTTAATGCCGATAAGATGTTTTGCGCAATTGTATCCTATAAGGTCGTGCAAACTGAAATACTCTGTCTAGACTCAATATAAGTGGTAACCCAATTTATTAAGGAAGTCAGGGTAATACAGTGGATTTAGCGACGATAGTTGGGGTAATTGGGGCGTGGGTCATTGTTATAATGGCCATGGTGATGGGTGGCGATCCGGCCATGTTCGTCAATATTCCTTCTATGTTAATCGTAGTGGGCGGGGCTATTTTTGCCGTGCTTATGAAATTTGAGTTAGGCCAGTTCTTGGCAGCCGGTAAAATAGCCGGTAAAGCATTCTCTTTTAAACTTCCAAAACCTGATGCCATGATCGAAGAGATTGTGGAGCTAGCTGGTGAAGCTCGTAAAAACGGGTTGCTTGCTCTTGAAGGTAAAGAGGTGAGTTATGATTTTCTTGCTAAAGGCATTCAATTGCTGGTGGATGGTCATGACCCTGATGTTGTTAAAACTCTACTGAGTAAAGACGTACGTCTAAGCACCGACAGACATAAAATGGGTACACAGATATTTGCTCAGCTTGGTGATGTGGCACCGGCCATGGGCATGATAGGTACGCTAATTGGATTGGTGGCAATGCTGGCGAATATGGATGACCCTAAAGCCATTGGCCCTGCTATGGCGGTGGCGCTGTTAACCACATTGTATGGGGCTATGATGGCCAATATGTTCTGTTTGCCCGTAGCGGATAAGTGTGCGTTAAGGGCAGATGAAGAAGGTCGCTTACAGAGCATGGTAATTGATGCGCTGCTTGCTATTCAGGCTGGACAAAACCCCAGAGTGATTGAGTCCATATTACGTACTTACCTGCCAGAGTCGAAACGTGGAGACGAAGATGAATAAGCGTCTCTTAATGTTCATGGAAGAATAAAGGAGCAGATTCATGGCTGATGAAGATGAAGCTCCGGACTGTCCCGATTGTCCCGTCTGCCCCCCTAGTTGGTTAGCCACCTTTGCCGATTTAATGTCGTTGTTAATGTGCTTCTTTGTGTTATTACTCTCGTTTGCAGAGATGGACGCACTGAAATTTAAGCGCTTGGCCGGTGAGTTGCGCATGGCGTTTGGTGTGCAAACGGTGATTAATGCGGATGACCCACCAAAAGGTACCAGTGTTATTGCCAAGCACTTTAGTCCGTCGATTCCAGAGCCAACCCCAATTAACGAGATCCGTCAGAAAACATCGGATGTGACTAAAAGCTCGTTAGAAGTTCTTTGCCAAGATGCGATCACCGCACAAACCGAGGCACAAGGGGATACAGGTAAAAAAACCAGAGAAGTGTTTGTACCAACCGAACAAACCGTGACCCAAGAACAAGTGGAAGATGCGGCACTCGAAATGGCCAGCGAACTTGAACAAGAAATATCAAAAGGCAAAGTTGAGCTAGAAACCCAAGGCAATAAAATCATCATACGCATAACAGAAAATAGTTCGTTCAAAGGGGGAAGCGCCTATGTGGAAGATGAGTTCCTACCTGTGTTAGATAAAATTCGAGAAGTATTGGTCGAATTACCGGGACGCATTAGTGTGGAAGGCCATACCGACAACACACCACTAGGTGGCGGTGGCCAGTATCGGTCAAATTGGGAGTTAAGCGCAGCACGTGCAGCGTCGGTTGCTCAGTATTTGTTTGTTGCCCCAGAAATGGATGAAAAACGGTTCATGGTAGTAGGTCATGGTAGTGTGCGTCCATTGGTGGACAATCGCACCGCAGAAAACCGAGAAAAGAATCGTAGAGTTGAAATCATTATTGTAAAAAGTGATGAAAGAGATAATGATGACGAACCAGAAATAAGTGATTCAGATAACCCCTTCTCGGATCAATTAAATGCTGCGCCAGAAGATTTTGGCCTAGATCCAGATGAAGTATTTTAAATGGAAGTAATGATATGTCAGAAGAACGCCGTCGTTTTTTTCGCATAGACGATGAAGTTGCATTAAGTTTCCATCTTATTGATGACGAATACGGTGGTGAGGACAGCGATGATCTGCACACCATGCAAGATATGCAGCAAGAGTTTCATGTGAGCCTTGAGGTGCAAATTCGTCAAGCCATGGTGGATGTGCGGTCCCAGTACCCTAAGTTAGCGCCGCTACTTGATTTAATGAATCAAAAAATCAATTTGTTGCATGCTAATGAAGCTTTAGTGGAGGAGGCACCTGTACTTAAAAAAGCTAACTTAAGTGCTTGTGGTATTGCATTTACATGGGGGGATAAATTGCCAATTAATCAAACATTAATGGTTAATATTTATCTTCAACCCAACCATGAATTAGTACGTGCCGAAGCCCATGTGGCGGCGGTGGATAATAATCCGGACCACCCTACACAATCAGAAGAAGCGTATATTGTACGCTTAGACTTTAATGAGATGCATCAAGCGTTTCAAGAAGTACTTATTCAGCATGTGGTGCAAAGGCAAGGGCATCAATTGCGTAAAAAATTCGATTCAAATAATTAGTTTTGATGTCACTTAAACGTTTCAATTACTTCTAGTTTCAATAGATCTTTTGCTTTGCTATCAATCAACGTGCCGTGAGCAGCAATAATAGCATCAAAATCTAAAGTTAATAATTTTTCAAAATCTGATTTCAACGACTCCCCTTTTTTAGTCACACGTTTTAACCAAGGGCCGCCGATATTTAAACCAATCTTGAATCCTAATAATTTAAATATGACTTTAGTAAACCAAGTGAAGTAGCTCCAGTCACTATGGTATTGCACGCTGTCGGTTGTAATTAATAACTTGTGTTCTTTTATTAGTAAGGCAGCTTCTGGATAACACGAATTTTCAAAAATAAAAAATTCGGAATTCGGGAAAGGACTAATAGATTCGGCTTGTATGACTTGAGTAGGCGTTGGTGTTTTATACGTATCTTGCCCTGCTTGCGCCCAAAATTCGCACTGATAACGGTCAAGGTAGAATGGGTCATCTAAACCATGAAAATCACCAAGGCGTAAAATATGTTTTACCCTACCCAACTTATCAAGACAGGCAAGCTCTTCTTCATCCATACGCACTGGGTTAATGAGAGTTAGCTCGTCATCGTTCTTCAGCACCACCATGTTACGGTTCATGCGCATGCCTGGCCCCACTTTGATGCTGCCATGCAACAGGTATATATTAGGGTATATGGTAGTGAGGGTGTCATGTGGGTAGGCAGGTGCGTACATGAGTTCATCCTTGAGTATTGAGCTCTTTAATGTATCTGAATGGTTTATTGTGATCAATTATTTGTAATGACCAATTACATCAAATTAGGCAGGTATTAATTAAGCTGTAAGAGTGTATTGATCCCTAAGGTTCAAGGGTTTAGGCTGGGATTATTATGAAAAAATATCCCATTTAGTCTTTACTGGTTAGATGAAAAAAAACACCGAATACACCCTATATGTGTATAATCACCTTATGAAGAAAAACAAAACATCAAAACCAGCTAACACCCTTACCGATCCTTTTGCCAACCGTGAAGCGCAAAAGTACGACAACCCCGTCGCCAGTCGTGAATTAATCCTCGAAACCCTTGAAACTCACCCCATACCTTTGACCCATTTACAGCTTGTAGATCGCTTGCATGTTGAAGGGGAAGACCAAATTGAAGCCATGCGCAGACGCTTAATTGCCATGTGTCGCGATGGCCAATTGGTGGAAGATCGCCGTGGTGGCTTTATGCCTATGAGCCAAGTGCCGTTGATTCGTGGTCGTGTGCAAGGTCATAAAGACGGTTATGGCTTTCTAATTAAAGACGAAGGGGGCGATGATCTGCACCTTTCCATGAAGCAAATGCGTAAAGTATTTGATGGTGATGTGGTTACAGTGCGCTTAGCTGGCGCTGATAACCGCGGCAAGCAAGAGGCGATTATTGTTGAAGTTCAACAGCGCAATACTCACCAGTTAGTTGGGCGTTTTTACACCCAAGGTGACAGCGCCTATGTGGTGCCAGATGCCCGTCGCGTTACGCAAGAAATTATGATTCCGGGCTCAGAAATGGGCGCGGCCAAAAACGGCCAGTTTGTGGTGGTGGATATTACTAAGCAGCCGGATACCCGCCAATTGGCCCTTGGGCGCATCACAGAAGTTTTAGGTGATCACCTTGCACCGGGTATGGAAATCGACATCGCGCTTCGCAGCCATGAAATACCGTTTGTCTTTCCTGAAGCGGTAGAAACTCAAGTAGCCGCCATTGCTGACGAAGTCACCGAAGCGGATAAATATAATCGAATCGATTTACGGGATTTACCGTTTGTCACCATAGATGGTGAAGACGCTCGCGACTTTGATGATGCGGTATTGGCCCAGTACAACCCGAAAACAAAGGGCTGGCGCTTATATGTGGCCATTGCCGACGTGAGCCATTATGTACCAGTTAATTCGCCATTAGATGTAGAAGCGCAAAATCGTGGTAACTCGGTGTATTTTCCCGAGCATGTGGTGCCTATGTTGCCTGAAAAACTCAGTAATGGGCTGTGTTCATTAAACCCTCATGTGGACCGATTATGCATGGTGTGTGAGATGAGCATCAGTGCCGCAGGTAATATTAGCGGCTACCAGTTTTATGAAGGGGTGATGCACAGTCATGCCCGTCTTACGTATAAATTGGTAGGTAAAATCCTAGAAGATAAAGACGGCGATGAAGGCCAAGTGTTACGTGAGCAATACGCTAACATTGTGCCTCAGCTAGACACCTTATACGACTTATACAAGGTATTACGTGGTGCCCGTAGTGAGCGTGGTGCAATTGAATTCGAAACCACCGAAACTCGCATTGTATTTAATTCGGATCGCAAAATAGAAGACATCGTACCGGTAACTCGTAACGACGCTCATAAGGTGATTGAAGAATGTATGTTGTGTGCCAACGTGGCCACCGCACGCTTTATGGAAAAACACCAGCAGCCAAGTTTGTATCGTGTTCACCAAGGGCCAAGTGAGCAGAAATTAGAGAACTTAAAGCAGTATCTAAATGAAAGCGGTTTATCGTTAACCGGCGGCACCAAGCCAACACCAAAAGACTTTTTACAAGTGATGAATCAAATTAAGGACCGCCCTGATGCGCACTTGATTCAAAGCATGTTGCTGCGTTCTATGAGCCAAGCGGTTTACCAGCCAGACAACGAAGGCCACTTCGGTTTGGCTTATCCCGCTTATACACATTTCACATCTCCTATTCGTCGTTACCCAGATTTATTGGTGCACCGCGCCATTAGGCAGTTGATTCGCAGCGAAAGTGAAGACGCCAGTTTATTAAAAACTGTGCGCCGTGCAGAAGGGGCTAAGCCACTTGCGAAGAAAGAGATCTACCCATACGACATGGCTGCATTGTTACAGTTTGGTGAGCAGTGCTCGTTAACCGAACGTCGTGCTGATGACGCTACCCGTGATGTGATGGACTTTTTGAAATGTGAGTACATGCGCAATCATTTAGGTGAAGAATTTGAAGGGGTAATCAGCACGGTTACCAACTTTGGTATTTTTGTTCAGCTGAGCGATTTATACATAGAAGGTTTGGTGCATGTAACTAATTTAACCAGTGACTTTTACCAGTTTGATCCAGTGCGCATGTTATTGCGCGGTGAACGCAGCGGCCGTGTACTCCGCATGGGCGACACCGTACAAGTGGTAGTGAGTCGTGTTGATTTAGACGATCGTAAAATTGATTTTGTCATGCAAGGTGCCGATAGCAATGGTGCTCAGGGTGCCGCAAATCCTTCTAAGCGTGGAAATCGTCGAAGCGGCAAGCAAGGTGAAACATCCGGTAAACGCAGTATTGGCACGGTGCGCAAACGCAAGCCGGAATTAAAAGCGCCTGAGGGTAACAGCGACAGCGATAAAAAAGACCCTTACGCTAAAGCGAAAGCCGATAAGAAAAAACTCATGGACGAAGCCAAAAGTGCGGCGAAAAAGAAAAAGCCCAGCAAGCGCCAAAAACTAAATAACGCCAAAAAGAATGCCAGTAAAAAAACGGCAAAGAAGAAAAAGTAGAGATTAGTACAACATGAGTGATGAAATTGTTTTTGGTATCCATGCCGTTAGTAATGTTTTAAAACGCTCCAGCGAGCGTGTGCGTGAAATGTATGTACAGCAAGGTCGTGACGACGAGCGTCTGCAAGAACTATTCAGTTTAGCCAAGCAAAACGGCATATCGGTGCAAGTGGTTAAAAAGCCTTTTTTAGATGAAAAAGCGGAAGGTAATCACCAAGGCATCGCATTGCGTGTAAAGCCGTTACAAGTAAAAGGCGAAAACGAATTATTGCGCCAATTGGATGCCTTAGACGAACCAGCCTTTTTGTTGGTTTTAGATAGCATTACCGACCCACATAACTTAGGTGCATGTTTGCGAACTGCAGATGCAGCTGGCGTCCATGCGGTGATAGCACCTAAGGATAAAGCCGTGGGAATCACCTCTACGGTGAGTAAAGTGGCTTGTGGTGCGGCTGAAACAGTGCCGTTTTATCAAGTGACTAATTTAGCGCGTGCTTTAAAAGAATTACAAGAGCGCGGTATTTGGTTATATGGCACAGCCGGAGAGGCCAGTGAATCTGTGTTTAAAACCGATCTTAAAGGCCCTATTGCCATAGTAATGGGGGCCGAGGGCAAGGGCTTACGCCGTTTAACCCGAGAAGCCTGTGATCATTTAATACATATTCCCATGCAAGGGGATGTTAGCTCTTTGAATGTTTCAGTGGCCACTGGTGTGTGCTTATTTGAAGCCCTACGTCAGCGATTATAACCCTAGTTTAACCTGCAAATCTGCAATATCTGTCTACTCTTAATACATAGTCTGGATTAAGAGTGAGACCTGCATTTGTGCCACACTTCCCATTATCGTAGTGTTTGTCTATACCCAAGTGAGAGCCTTACATGAGGCTTCGTGGGTTATCCATGCGTTTAGCCATTCTGATGGTGGCTGCAACGGTATTGATTCAGCTAGTCCATGGGCTTTATCGCCTGTCGGTTGATATCCCCAATGCTAGGAAACAAGGCGTTGAAGACTTAGATCACCTTGTGAGTAGTTTAAAGCCTGCGTTATCTTTCTCGTTATTTCAATTTGACGAAAATTTATCAAATGAAATTCTTAAAACATTTCGCTCATATGATGTTGTTTCTGGTGCTTGGCTGTTGGATCAAGAGAATTCAGAAGTGGGAGTGTGGGTGAGAATTAATGGGCCAACATCTGAGTATAATAAAGAGGTCACATGGCCATTAATCTATAACGATAATAAGGTTGGCGATTTAGTTGTTCTGGTGAATATGTCAATTATTGACGAAAAAGCCATGGCTGAGATTCTGCGGGTGATTGGTTTAACTTCATTCATTGGACTTTTAGCCCTTGGCTTGTTGTACATAATTGTGAATTTTATTGTGACTCAACCCATTGAATCGCTTTCTAATATTGTGAGTAGAATTAACATTAAGTCATTTACTAAAGCCGACATTAAAGTACTTGATGATGTGAGAGCATTAGATGAAATAAACTCACTTAGGCAAAGTATAAAAGCAATACTGACTGAATTGGTTGAGCATTTCGGAGACAACGAACAAGCGATGATTTTATTGAAGGAATTCAATCGTGCGCTAGAAGATAAAGTCACACAAAGAACTCAAGCGTTACAGCAAGCAATCGATGATGCAGAAGTGGCTAATCGAGCAAAAACCGACTTCTTAAATGTAATGACTCATGAGTTACGTACCCCTTTAAACGGTGTGCTAGGTTTTTCAGCTATTTTGAAAACACGGGATTTAGCTGATAAAGATAAATTATTGATTGATGGTATTGAGCAAGCAGGTCAAGGCTTGCTGGTACTTCTGAATGACATAATTGATTATGTAGATTTAGACAGTAAACCGTTAAGCCTGCAAACGTTTTCAGTGCATGATGCACTCTCTTCTGCTTACAAAGAGCTACAACCTAAAGCACAAGAAAAGGGTTTGGCGCTAGAGTTCGATGTAGATAGTAGCCTAATACTTAATGGGGACCCTAAACGATTAAATGTACTGGTGCGGCAACTTATTTCAAATGGCATTAAATTTACGGCTCAAGGGAGCGTTACTATTCAAGCAAAGGAAGCCGATGACGGTGATGTATTGATTAATATTATTGATACCGGTGTGGGAATGGAAGCGTCAACATTATCAAACTTTAAAGACGGTTTATTTAATCAGCACGAACAAGGGCTAGATCGAAGCAACGAAGGCATTGGCTTGGGTATGGCGATTGTAAATCGAATATGTAACAAGTGGTGTGGTCAGTGGTGGTTTGAAGAAAATCAACCACATGGCATTCGGGTAAATATTAAACTGGGCAATTTAAAGCAAAGTTGAACTCATTAAAGCTTTAACGATGCCCGTAACGATTTCAAATGGTCTTGATTCTCTTGTTTTGTTAAAGGCTTACTGATGGTTTCAGGCAAGGCTTTTTCCAGTGGTATTTCTAATGTTTCGCCTTTGATGACACGCTCGCACAGCATCTCGTAATTACGTTTAAATACAGGAAAAACCTGATCACGAGACTCGCTAGATAAAAAGAACCAATCCGTTGCTAAGCCTGCAAAGTACACTGCCGGATGGCTCCAATTAAAACCTTTTTTAGGTTGAGATGCACGGCAAGCTTCAATATAAGCACTGTTCACATTAGGCAGGCCAAATACATCGTAGGCGTTATCGCAATACTCTTTGAATTTAGCAATAGAAGGTAAAAAAGTTTCTTGGGCGATGATGTCGTCGGCGACTTTCATGACCAAATTTGCGGGATAGTGGCTTAAGTGTTTAGCCCATAGACGTTTAGCTAAACTGGATTGCTCGGCATTTGGGTAGGCTGCATGGTACTGATTACCGTAACCGGCCGCCAATACCTCAAATACCCCATTTACGGCACTAATTAGCTGTGGACTGAACTGAGTTTCAGTTTGCCCAGCTGGTGTCGCTGAGTCGCTCTTCAAGGGTTGTACTTGCAATGTAATCTCGTTGAGAAGTTGCTCCGTTACCTTGCTGACCATTTAAGCGCTTGCTCCATAAGTGTTTGGCGTGTTGTAAAAATTTGCTGTTCCATGAGGTATGCAACTGATTGCTATCGCGCCAGTATAAAACAAATTCCGGTACGATGCTTTGGGCAAATGTTCGATCAATATTGGCCATGGCCAGTATCTCAAATACATCCTCTGAGGGCATCCAGCCATCTTTCATTGGTATAGGATCACTTGGGTGGGCCAGACTGGCACTAAAGCGTGCCCATTGACGACGAACCCAAGCAACAAATTTGGTATTCCAAGTATCGTGGGCCTCGCCCTTTTCTTTGTAATATAAAATAAACTCACTGATGCAGTCTTGGATAAAGCTGGGGTCAACACCGGCTTTATGTAAAATATCCAAAGTAGTGGGTTCAGGCTGCCATTCGTGGCTCATTTGCTGCTTACGGTTAGCATCCCCTTGAAATACCGCTGGGTGGCTTTGATCTTCTTTATTGCGTTTATTGACCCAACGAATAAACATGGTGGACCAGCTGGCGGCTAGTGTCCCTTGGCTTTGGTGGTGGTAAACAAACTCTTTCACCTGTGCTTGTGTATAACGTTTGGCAATGCCTAGGGTTTCACTGATGTAGCGCAGGGTTTCCGTATCTGGTTGCCAATTAGCTGGAATCACATTTTTATATTGCTGTTGTGATTCTTTATAGGCTTGTTGAGTTTTGCTTTGCTGGCTACTGGCAGGAGCCTTAGCCTGAAAGCTGTAAAATAGCTGCTCGCTTTGACCAAATGGGGGGCTGTTGTAATGCACCACACCTTTATCGCTTAAATTCTTTAATATGCGCTTAATTTGGTTATCGTCCCAAAAGGGTAACCAGTTACGCAGGGTAGATTTATTGATGAACTGCCAATCAGCATCATGGGGTTGTGCGCCATCATTAAGGGCTTGAAGCACAATGGCTTCTTCAAGGCCAATGGTGGCCGCTAGGCTAGGGGAAACCACTAGCATGCGTTCTGGAATTAAACTATGACCCATATTTACTACGTATTCATCTAAAAAACGGTACAATGCCGGGGAACTTGCAGGGCGCGTTACTAGGCTAAAGCATTTGTATGTATTGACCTAGGACTAACTGAGCACATAGAGTAAAAAGCGAGTTAGCCTCACGGCGGCGGATGTATTCGTTATACTCTATGTATCACGAGCTCATCACTATTATTTTCAATGCGCGAGTATAGCGCATATTTATCTGGCAGGCAGTATGGCAAGAGCCACTCAAGTACTCATTGATCTACACGCGTTAAAAGAAAACTATCAAAAAGCTAAGTCTTTGGCCCCTGATAGCTTGGCGTATGCGGTGATTAAAGCCAATGCGTATGGTCATGGTTTAACTCAGGTGGCTAATAGTCTGGTATCTGTGGTGGATGGATTTGCCGTGGCGTGTGTTGATGAAGCCGTGTTATTGCGAGAAATGGGGGTGTTATTACCTATTCTCGTGTTAGAAGGGCCAATGGGGCCAGATGAGTGCCAAAGCGCGCTGGATTTAGACCTACAAATCGCGATTCATAATGAACAACAAATTCAATGGTTGTCTCAGCTTGATGAAGGTGATCTACATCTTCATGTTAAAGTCGACAGTGGTATGCATCGCTTGGGGTTTTCTCCTCAATTAGTCCCCAGTATTATTAGCCAATTACATAAACTAAGGGTGGTTAATGATATTCAGCTAATGAGCCACTTTGCTTGTGCGGATGATCCGAATCATGTGTTTACAGCTGAGCAAATTCAAAACATGGATGGTTTGATGGCCATGGGGCTACCCATGAGTCTTTCTAATAGTGCGGCTATCTTTAGCTTGCCCCAATGTCATCATCAATTAATTCGCCCTGGAATTATGCTTTATGGGGCTAGCCCATTGTTGGGCCAATATGGTCCAGATTTAGATTTACAGCCTGTTATGACTTTGCAAAGTGAAGTGATCGCGATTCATCAAATCAAGGCAGGGGAAAGTGTGGGTTATGGGCAGGGCTTTATTGCTCAGCAAGATAGTCTTATTGCGGTTGTCGCTATTGGCTATGGTGATGGTTATCCTCGTAGCGCCAAAAATGGTACTCCCGTCTTGATCAAAGGTAAGAGCTGGCCGTTAGCGGGTCGGGTTTCTATGGATATGATCACGGTTGATGTGACAGGGTCAGATATTCAACTAGGTGATAGAGCCACCCTTTGGGGGATAGGGCTAAGTGCGGATGTGGTAGCTGAACACTGCGGTACCATTGCATATGAATTATTTTGCCAATTAACTAATCGAGTGAATCGCCATTACTTAGGCAGTTAATTAACTTATGTACTAACATTGTGCAATTGCTAGTGTAAAAAATAGTCAATGCATAGGCGTGATGCATAATTGCCAATAAAAAGGGCACGATCTTTTTATTGATTTTGCTATAATGTGCCCCCCATTTTTGCAATGTCGTCAAAAAACGATATAGCGACCCTACCTCTTACTTTTACAAAAAGTAAGCGCGTGACAAGCAATACAGGTAGCGGGTCCGTTTTCATTTAATTAAGAGCGTGGAAACCATGACAGCCAAAGTCAAAACTGTAGACGTCTTACTTGTTGGTGCAGGTGCAATGAGCAGCACCCTTGCCATGTTATTAAAACAATTAGACCCTAGTTTAAAAATATGTGTTGTTGAGCGTTTAAAAAGTGTTGCTAAAGAAAGCACAGATGGTTGGAATAATGCTGGTACTGGCCATGCTGCTTACTGTGAATTGAACTATACCCCAGAAGATAGCCAAGGCAATGTGGATATATCTAAAGCATTAACCATCAACTCTTCATTCGAATTATCCCTTCAATTTTGGAGCTATCTAGTTAATAGCGCTGTATTACCCAACCCAAAAGAATTCATTAACCGTACCCCGCATTTAAGTTTTGTTTGGGGCGAGAAAAACGTGGCGTTTTTGAAAAAACGTTACGAGTTAATGAGTCAGCATCATTTGTTTTCTGGTATGGAATACTCGGAAGATCGCGAAGTTCTGAGCAAGTGGATGCCACTTGTTATGCGTGAGCGTGATCCAAAAGAGCCTGTGGCTGCCACGTATATGGCAAGAGGCTCAGACGTGGACTTTGGTTCACTTGCGCGTTACATGATGGCCCACTTAGTCGAGCAAGAAGATTTTGAGTTGATCTTAAATTACGACGTAGATGACTTACAACGCTCAAGCGAAGGTGGCTGGTCGGTTCAATTAGAAAACCGAGATACTAGCGGTAAAACACGTATTCGTTCTAAATTTGTATTTCTTGGTGCTGGTGGTGGTGCTTTACCGCTATTACAAAAATCTGAAATACCTGAAAGCGATGGCTATGGTGGTTTTCCAGTTAGTGGCCAGTGGTTAGTATGTGAAGACACCCAAGTGGCGGATCAGCACCATGCTAAAGTGTATGGTAAAGCAGCCATAGGTGCGCCACCTATGTCAGTGCCTCATTTAGATACCCGTGTTATCAATGGTAAAAAAGCATTATTATTTGGGCCGTTTGCGGGGTTTACCACGAAATTTTTGAAGAAGGGATCTATGTTTGACTTGCCTAGCTCCATTCGTGGGAATAATTTAATGCCCATGATGTCTGTTGGTATTAATAACATGGATTTAACAAAATATTTAATCGGTGAAGTATTTCAATCAAATCGTTCGCGTATGAGTTCACTTAGGGATTACTTCCCACAGGCAAAAGACGGCAATTGGCGGCTAGCAGATGCCGGTCAGCGTGTTCAAATTATCAAGAAAGATAAAAATGGCGATGGCAAACTAGAATTCGGTACAGAGATTGTGGCCGCTGCAGATGGCTCTATCGCATCTCTATTAGGTGCTTCACCAGGTGCTTCTACCGCAGTTCACGCTATGATTAATGTGATCGAGCGTTGTTTTGCAAGTCGTTTAGAAAGCGATGGCTGGAAAGAAAAATTGAAAACAATGATTCCATCTTATGGCGAATCATTGATTGATGACGCTGAATTACTTAAGCGTGTACGTGAACAAACATTATCTACCTTAAATTTAAATCCTTAAATCTATATTGCCCTTAAATTCTTTAAGGGCAATTCTTTGTCTCTTATATTTTAAATTCCACTAATCTAGCCTTAACTGTTATTGTATTAATCTTTTTTAAACAGTCTGTAAAAAATATCGGATTACTTTATTGCAGTTTTTAGACTAGTTAAGTCAAATTCTTTCGGTGGAACTCTTAGTTAGTTTTTTGGTCTATAGATTGCTTCTATTATATCCATATAATTAAATTAAGTGGAAAACGGCATGTTTCGTACGTTAGTTTTAGTTTTGTGTTTATCATCTCCCCAATGGGCTTATGCTGTAGCGGAAGAGCTGACGGAGGAAGACACGGAGACTTGGGGCTGGCGTACCGCTTTGTTTTCCAGTTTATTTTTATCCTTGGCGATGAACCCATTAGGTGCTGACGAATACAATGCGTCAATAATGATGTCGGAAGATGAGGATGTTGGTGCGGTAAAGTTTGGCTTTAAGTGGCATAAAGATGACTTATCTTTTGATTTATTTGGCGCAGAAGTTACCCATTATTATTTATTGGGTTATAGCTATTGGCAAAGTTTGGATATAGATGGCCAAGAAGGTGTGGTGAATGCGGTAGAATTTGTCCCTGTGTTTCGTTTTAATTGGTCCTATTCGAATTGGTTAAGCTATTTAGAAACCTCTGTTGGTTTATCGGTTTTGTCTCGCTCGGGCATTAATGACAAACGTTTTAGTACGAATTTCCAATTTACCGATTCATTATCTTTTGGTGGGTATATTACGCCGAAATCAAGTTGGTCTCTTCAGCTGCAACACTTCTCAAATAATAGTATTAAATTGCCTAATAATGGGATTAATTTTTATAACTTTAATTATGCTTATCGTTACTGATTTTTGCTCGTCTTTGATTTAATCAAAACCTGTTTTCTTCAGTGCATCAAGCTGGAGTTGCAGCACCACATCACAATTAATGATGCCCCTTTTGTTCGTTTTCTGATTGTAGATTAATTATTTTGGTTTTAAAAAATGAAGAGGGTACTGCTGCCAGTGTGGTAAGAAGTACTGAGGGTCCTAAGTGATAGTATGAAGGACCATAAATTAAAATCGATCATTCAATTAAAAGAAAATTTCAGAAGTGATCTTCTGGTATTTAAAGAACATGAATATATCGCCCCAAGTGATGAGGCTATTTACTGACCTTGATTTGTTCATCTAAATAGGCAATCGCTTCTTTTACCGCCTTATGCACTTTTGTATTAATCTCTTCATGCTCTTGAGCTGACATATAAAATGCAAGGTCCACTTCATGACGATAATAGCGGGTGGGCAAATTGTTTAATGCCAAACAAGCAAGATCCACTAGCTGTTCATGGGAAAACCCTTTCTCTATTACTTGGTGGTTAATGGCATCAACCACTTTGTTCTCATAATAATTACGTATTTGATCACTGATTGACATCTTTGCATCCTTATTGAGACGTTTATTAAGTATAGGTCAAGAACAGCTGATCGAGTACAACGCATCTTAACTAAAAAATAGGCGTAACCATCACGTGGCTGATTAGGGAGTTGTTAATAAAACAAAATGCATGGGCTTTGTGGTGCATTTTCTCTATTTCCTCTGTGGTTGGCTGTTTATCCCCTGAAAATACCACCTTTGGCGAGAGCTCAATTTCTTTAACGTATTGTTTTCCCTCTGTATTTTTATCTAGCCGCGCAATGGCAATGTCTTCATAGCTTTCCACTTGAAAGCGTTTTTTGGCAGCCAGTAGTAAAAATGTTTGCATATGACAGCTGGATAAACTGGCGGCTAAAATTTGTTCTGGGTCTGCGTAACCCTCAGTATTGGCGCCAGCCATAGGTAAAATATGCCCCGAAATTGCAGCCTCGTGAGCCCGCTCAAAGCCTTCATGATTAAAAGTACCTTGGCGCTGCCAGTGAATTTGGGCTCTGTGCTCACTCATAGGTGGCTCCTATCCTAGGTATTGGTTATCAGGGATTTCTACTTTATGTATGGTGCCACTCCAATTATCAAAACCACCGGCCAGCATGTGAATATCGCTAAAACCCATGCGTTGCAATAAATCGGTGGCTAGGGTGGAGCGACCGCCATTTTTACAATAAACCACCAATGTTTTACTGCTGTCTTGTAATGCAGGGTGATTACCCACCATAAATTCTAATAAGCCTCGGGGAATATGCACCGCATCAGGCAGGTGGCCCATATCAAATTCACTGGGCTCTCGTACATCTAGAATAGTCGCCCCGTGTGCCATATATTGTTCGGTTTGTTGTGCATCAATGATGTTAATGTTTTGCCTAGCTTGATTGAGTAGTTCTTCTTTAGTAGTAGCCATATTGGAATACCTTTTTATTTAATCTTAATATTAGATAAGTCTAATATATTTGATGATTGGGGTAATATCAAGTGTAGCTGCCGCAGATAAATCCTCGTGTTAAGATGCCTCCAGAGGACATAATATGTTTGACCAAAAAGATTTATTGGCCCTAGCCAATATGCCCATGCCCTTTGGCAAATACCAAGGTAAAGTATTGATGGATTTACCAGAAGAATACCTATTGTGGTTCCAGCACAAAGGTTGGCCAGCGGGGCGTTTAGGCATGTTATTGGGTTTATGTTTAGAAATAAAAATAAACGGCCTAGAGCCTATTTTGAATCCGTTACGAGGCAAGCATTACGTGGTGAATGAATGAGCCAAGATGTGCTTGATGACCTAGGGTTCACCTACGATATTGTTCGCTCAAAGCGCAAAAGTGCAGCCATTCATGTGAAGGCGAATACGGTGCAGGTGCGCATTCCGTATTTTGTGGATGATGCATGGGCGCTGGATTTCTTATGTAATAAAGCCCCGTGGGTGCGCCGTAAATTAGCTCAGCAACAGCAGCAATCCCAGCTAATTCCACAAATAAAAGACGGTTCTCAAATATTATGGTTAGGCCAAACAATGACATTATCGTTTGTGCCTGCCCATAAAGGCATCCACTTAGAAGGCGAGAAAATAAGACTAGGATGTAATAAAGCGGAACAAGCAATAGCAGAGCTACAGCAATTTTTTAAACAGCAAGCGCGGGTGTATATGATAACGCGCACGCAACTATTGGCTGAAAAATTTGGTCTCGATCATTTATTGCAGCAAGTGCGTTTCAGGCGCACAAAAAGCAAATGGGGCCATTGCACCTCGCAAGGGGTAATCCAATATAACTGGCTGATAATGGGTGCGCCAGTGAGTGTGATTGATTATCTTATTTGCCACGAGCTAAGTCATTTAATCCACCCAAATCACTCCAAAGCATTTTGGCAGCATGTTGAAACCATGTGCCCAGACTACAAAACCCAGCAGGCTTGGCTTAAGCAAAACAGCGTAGCGTTAAGTTGGTGTTAACGTTGTACACAATGTTTTAATTAAGTGGCAAGTAATTCCAGTTTCTTCTGACGACTCAACTTTTTAATAGCCGCTTCACGCTGACAGGCTTGGGAGCGATTCTCAAATGTTTCGTTATGAATGAGCTTTACAGGGCGACGGGTACGAGTATATTTAGCCCCCTTTTCATCGCACTGATTGTGTTCTTTCAAGCGGCGCTGTAAATCAGTGGTCACACCAGTGTAAAGCGTGTCATCTGCACAGCGAACAATGTAGGTAAACCAGCTCATCATTCAGCTTTTAAAAATTTATCGACATACCAGCAGCTGGCTTGCATTTGATAATCATGCTGTTTAGCCCATTTTAATCCACTTTCTACCAAGGCTTCGGCTAGGCCCTTGCCCCGTTGGCGAAATGGCACATAGGTGCGGGTAAAATCCAGCGATTGCTCAGTTAAAAAGACATATTCTAAAACCGCTGGATTATCTTCAATGGAGGTGCCATTCACTTGATTTACCACAAAGCGCTGCTGGTCTGGTTGGTGTTCAACGGTAAACATATGCGGGCCTTATGTTTGACGTAAAGGGTTCGTAAATCTTACCAAACATTGTACTCTTGTAATAAGTGTTATGAACATAGGAGAAGACGTGAAAACACTGTTAATTGTGTTTCATACCCCGTCAGACAATACCCAAGCCATGGCGGATGCCATGCTAAAGGCGGTAGAAGGCCAAGCACTAGAAAACCTGAACGTGGTACTGAAAACCCCGTTTGAAACTCAAGCACAAGATGTTCTGGCTTGTGATGGCATTGTCCTTGGAACCACAGAAAACCTCGGATATATGAGCGGTGCGTTAAAGGATTTTTTTGATCGCATTTATTACCCATGCCTTGAAGAAAAACAAGGTCTCCCTGTGGTAGCGGTGGTGCGTGCTGGCCATGATGGTACGGGCACCTGTCGTGCTTTAAACACCATTTTAACAGGCCTTAAATGGCGTTGGGTGCAGGATATTGTATTGTGCCGCGGCCCATGGCAGGCAGAATTTATCGGGCAGTGTGAAGAGGTTGCGGCGGCCATGGCGGTGGGTTTAAGTGAAGGAATGATTTAATGGCCATGATCAACGTACATATTATTACGGGTTTTTTAGGGGTGGGGAAAACCAGCTGCATCCAAGAATTAATTAAACATAAACCAGATAACGAACGTTGGGCGGTGCTGGTGAATGAATATGGCCAGCAAGGTATCGATGGCGCTTTGTATGATTCAAGGCAAGTGATCGTAAAACAAGTGGCTGGCGGTTGTGCTTGTTGTGCGGCTTTGTTGCCGTTTCAAACGGCGTTAAATGAACTTATTCGTTTTGATACCCCGGATCGTATTTTTATTGAACCCAGTGGTTTAGGCCATGTGGATAACATCGTTAAACGATTATTAGAAAGCGATTATCAACAACGTCTGACACTTAATGCTGTTGTGTGTGTCGTTGATCCAAGACACTTATCCCAGCCCAAATATCGCTACCATGAACTCTATATTCGCCAGTTATTTGCAGCGGATAAACTTGTGGCAAATAAAATAGATTTATCTAGTGAGGATGATTTGCAATTGTTTGAACAGTTAGTGAGTGATTTCAAGCGCCCGTCTGCGGAAATTGCCCATGGTGATTTATCATTAACCGAAATACAGGTGCCTAGGATTGAGCATCAAAATCCCATGCAAGGGATTAGACAGCAATCATCGAGCTTTCAATCAAGTGTGATTTATCATCAAGGGCAAAACTGGCAAATAGAAACCTTGATAAAAGGATTGAAACCATTTGGATATGCGCGAATCAAAGGTTTGTTGATTGAAGGTGAGCAAGTGATCGCAGTGAACATGAATGAAGGTGAAGAAGGGGAAACCCGCATTCAATACTTTGCGAAACAACCTATGCAACAAGACAGTGTCATAGAAGTGATACACGATGGCCCAATTGATGCCCGCGCCATTGAAGTCTTATTAAACGAGAGTAGCCAGCATGAATGAATGGGTCGTAACAAACGAAGCTTGGGTGCGCAGTTTGTGTTTTTTTTCCATTCTTGTGGTGATGATGATTTGGGAGGGGGTCAAACCAAAGCGTCAGCGTCTTCATACACGTTTACTGCGTTGGACTAATAACCTTGGGTTGGTATTTTTTAATAGCCTAGTGGTGCGTTTGATACTGCCGTTGGCAACTGTGGGCGTGGCTCAGTTTGCGCAGCAACATGAATGGGGCTTGTTTAATCAAATTCAGTTGCATCCAATATGGGTGGTTGTATTAACGGTGGTGTTGTTTGACATGGCCATTTATTGGCAGCATCGATTATTCCATGTGGTGCCTGTATTATGGCGTTTACATAAAATGCATCATGTGGACCAAGACATAGACGTGACAACGGGTTCCCGCTTTCACCCTGTAGAAATTATATTATCGTTGCTGATTAAATTTGCGCTGGTGTTATTACTGGGGCCGTCATTATTGGCGGTGATGCTGTTTGAAATCATTTTAAATGGCACGGCTATGTTTAATCATGCCAATGTTGCGTTACCCAAAAAGCTTGATGGGGTGTTACGCCCTTGGCTGGTGACGCCGGATATGCACAGGGTGCATCACTCAACAATATTACGTGAAAGTAATTCTAATTATGGATTTAACCTAAGTGTCTGGGATCGCCTATTTGGTAGTTATATCGCTCAGCCCAGTTTAGGACATGACGGCATGCACATTGGGGTTCGTGGTTATAACAACCCTAAACAAATTCAAATACTACCCGGAATGTTGTACCTGCCGTTTGCTCGTGTGTTGCCAGATCAAGAAGTGGATAACTTGGGACCTAATGAAGGCAATGGCACCAAAAGGTAACACGGTTTAATAATGCCCCATACTGGGTTAAACTGAACCCATAAACGGTTGGAATTTTATGAACGCCATTAAAATCACATTGCTATGCATGTTGGTGCTAATACAAGGTATTAGCCAGTCTTATGCTGCGCAAATGATGATGAACATGAGCATTCAAAGCAGTATGGATGCACAACCTGAAATGAGTGATATGCCTTGTCATCAAGCAACTAACGCTTCTGAATCAGACAAGCAAATGCAAGATTGCTGCGAGCAAGATTGCCAGTGTCACTTTTTATTTTCTGCCATGACTCAACATGGTTTTGTCGCTAAAGCGGTTAAACCTACGGCATTATTTGCTGAGGCGGATCAAACCTTTCTCTCTTACACGTCTCAAAACCTTTATCGCCCTCCGATTTTTGCTTAATACACTCTAGTTACGCCTAAAATTTGCGTTTTAAAAAGTTGTTGAGTAAGAAAAATGAATAAGAACTCTCTATTGTTAGTGGTATGCGCCTTTGTTTTGGGTGTTGTGCTGAATCAATTTGTATTGAATCAAAATACAGTATCGTCGGAATCCGCTGAAAAAGCCCCCTTGTACTGGGTTGCTCCCATGGATGCCAACTTTCGCCGTGATGGACCGGGCAAGTCGCCAATGGGCATGGATTTAGTGCCCGTATATGAAGAAGAAAACCAATCAGCTGCTATGGGCACTGTCAGCATTAACTCTCAAATAGAAAACCAACTTGGCGTCACAACCGCGCCTGTTGTAAAAGGGGCGCTGAAACGACAACTAAACGTGGCAGGTTTTTTACAATATGACGACACCAGCGTGCAGCATTATCATAGTCGCACCAGTGGTTGGGTAGAAAAACTGTATGTATTTAGTGTGGGTGACCAAGTTCAAAAAGGGCAAAAACTTTACGACTTGTATAGCCCTGAATTGGTCTACGCCCAAGAAGAATTTGTCGCTGCGGTCAAAACCGAAAACCACGCGTTATTGCAATCGTCTCGTTTAAAATTAGATGCATTAGGTGTGAGCCCAAAACAAATCAAGCAGTTAGAAAAAACTAAAACGGTTAAACAAAACCTCTCATTTTATGCGCAAAAAACCGGTTACATATCCCATTTAAATGTGCGTGAAGGCATGTTTATTCAGCCTTCAATTGAAGTGCTGGCCAGTGCGGATCTTTCTAGTATTTGGGTGATAGCAGAAGTGTTTGAATCGCAATGGGCGTGGATACAAAAGGACTTTCCGGTAACTATGACAGTGGAGTCGATTCCTAATCGACGCTGGCAAGGCAAGGTGGATTATATCTTCCCTAATGTTAATGCCAGTAATCGTACGCTGCAGGTGCGCATTGTGTTTAACAATCATGACTTACTGTTAAAACCCAATATGTTTGCACAATTGACCTTAGATACAAAACCACTGGCGCATACGCTACTGGTGCCCAGTAATGCCATTATCGACACAGGTAATGAACAGCGTGTGGTGTTGGCGTTAGGTGGTGGCCAGTACCGTTCGGTCAAGGTAACCACGGGTTTGCAAGCAAATGGTCAGACACAAGTCATGGCAGGCTTAGATGAAGGTCAGCAAGTGGTGACGTCCGCTCAATTTTTAATTGATAGCGAATCAAATGCGGCAGCTGAGTTAGCACGTATGGACATGTCAGAAGAAAGCCTTGATCGAGTATGGGTGCTGGGTACGGTTAAAAAAGTGGGTAAGCAAAGTTTAACTTTACGTCATGAGCCGGTTGATAAGTGGCATTGGCCAGCCATGACCATGGATTTAGCAGTGGATAGTGAATTAGATCTTTCACAATTAAATTCAGGGGATGCCATCGGTTTTTGTTTAGATGAGTTTGCAAATAAGCGTTATGTAATTACGCATATTGAAAAAGAACAAGCCTCAGCCATGGATCACAGTCAAATGAATCATGAGGGTATGCAGCATGATTAATGGCTTAATAGACTTATCCATACGCCACCGAGTATGGGTCTTAATGCTTACTGTAGCGTTAATACTGGCGGGTTGGTTCAGCATCAAACAAACCCCTGTGGATGCCATTCCGGATTTATCCGATGTGCAGGTGATTATTAAAACAGCCTATCCAGGGCAAGCGCCAAAAGTGGTGCAAGACCAAGTTACGTATCCCCTCAGTACTGCCATGCTAAGCGTACCCAAAGCAGTTACCGTGCGTGGATTTAGTTTTTTTGGTGACAGTTATTTGTATATTATTTTTGAAGATGACACAGATATGTATTGGGCACGCTCACGGGTGTTAGAGTACTTGTCGCAAGTCAGTAGTCGTTTACCGGATGGGGTGCAACCTGAGCTGGGGCCGGACGCCACAGGGGTAGGCTGGGTGTTTAATTATGCATTGGTGGATAAAACCGGTAATCATGATTTAAGCGAACTGCGGTCTATTCAAGATTGGTTTTTGAAATTTGAATTGCAAACGGTTCCCGGTGTTTCTGAGGTGGCGACTGTAGGGGGGATGGTACGTCAATATCAGGTAGAAATTGATCCGCTAAAACTACGGGCTTATGGTATTCCTTTGGATCATGTGAATACAGCCATCCGTCAAGGCAACCAAGAACGGGGTGCCTCAGTATTAGAAATGGCAGAGGCCGAATACATGGTGCGTATTCATGGTTATTTAGAGTCCATTGAAGACATAAAAAATATTCCTCTGGGGGTGAATACTAAAGGCACGTCGTTATTACTGGGCGATGTTGCGCGCGTCAGTGTTGGGCCACAAATGCGCCGCGGCATCGCCGAGTTGAACGGTGAAGGCGAAGTGGTGGGGGGTATCGTCGTCATGCGATACGGCGAAAACGCACAAGCCACTATTGAAAAAGTAAAACAAAAATTAAATCAACTAAAAGCCAGCTTACCGCAAGGGGTTGAGTTGGTGGTGACTTATGATCGTTCTGAACTCATACAAAATGCCATAGACAATTTGATGTCTAAATTACTTGAAGAGTTTGTGGTGGTTTCTCTGATTTGCATGTTGTTCTTGTTTCATTTTCGCTCGTCACTGGTGGTGCTCATCAGCTTACCTATGGCCATCTTATGCGCTTACATCATTATGTATTTACAAGGGGTCAGCGCCAATATCATGTCGTTAGGAGGCATCGCTATTGCCATAGGTGCCATGGTGGATGGCGCCATTGTAATGATTGAAAATGTACACAAACATTTTTCACGACAAACAGTAACCACAGAAAACCGTTGGCAAATTATTGCCAAGGCCAGTAAAGAAGTGGGCCCAGCTTTATTTTTCTCGCTACTTATTATTACTTTAAGTTTTTTACCCGTCTTCACGTTAGAAGCACAAGAGGGTCGTTTATTCACGCCCTTAGCTCTGACCAAAACCTATGCTATGGCCATGGCTGCGGCATTGGCGATTACGTTAGTGCCAGTGTTAATGGGGTATTTTATTCGTGGCCATATTCGTGATGAAAAGGATAACCCGCTGCATCAATTTTTTCTAAAGCTTTACTTGCCAGTATTACGCACTTGTTTAAGTTTTCCAAAAACGGTGGTTGCACTGGCTGTGGTGTTACTGGTCAGTACTTGGTATCCCTTGTCTAACACTGGCAGTGAGTTTATGCCGCCCCTTGATGAGGGGGATTTAATGTATATGCCTACTACGTATGCTGGAGTCTCTATTGGTAAGGCGAGGCAAATATTACAGCAAACCGATAAACTCATTAAAACCATTCCAGAAGTAAAAACCGTATTTGGTAAAGTTGGTCGTGCCGAAACCGCCACCGACCCAGCACCTTTAACCATGATAGAGACAGTGATTCAGTTTAAACCCAAATCACAATGGCGCGCAGGTGTTACGAGTGAGTCTTTGCAAAAAGAGTTAAATCAACTGATTGATTTCCCCGGGTTAACCAATGCCTTTGTCATGCCCATTAAAACCCGTATTGATATGTTAGCCACAGGTATTAAAACCCCTGTGGGGATAAAAGTATCGGGGCCAGACTTAGGTATCATTGAAGAATTAGGCGAAAAACTTGAAGGCATTCTGAGTGTGTTACCCGGCACCCTGTCGGTTTATAGTGAGCGTGTAGTAGGTGGGCGCTACATTAATATTAAAATAGATCGCGGCAAGGCTGCCCGTTATGGTTTAAATATTGAGGCGCTGCAAAATACCGCACAAGCGGCTATCGGTGGAGTCAATGTGACACAAACCGTAGAAGGCCTAGAGCGTTATCCAATTAATGTGCGTTATGCGCAGCATTATCGTGATCATGTAGAAAAATTAAAATCCCTGCCCATACTCACCGAAACTCAAAACTACATTCCGTTATCAGCAGTGGCGGACATCAGTATTGATGAAGGGGCGGCCATGATCAAAAGCGAAAATGCGCGCTTAAATGGTTGGACCTATATTGACATACAAGGCCGAGATCTTTCGGGCTATGTCAAACAAGCGCAGCAAGCAGTATCTGAGCAATTAGATTTACCATCAGGCTATGCATTAAATTGGACGGGGCAGTATGAGTATTTATTGCGTGCCCAAGAGAAGTTTAGCATTGTCATGCCAATTACATTATTTGTGATTGCAGTATTACTATATCTCAGCTTAAAGCGGATTCAAGATGTGGCCCTGATTTTATTAACCATGCCGTTTTCATTAATTGGCGGTATAGGCTTAATTTATTTATTGGATTATCAATACAGTGTGGCAGTGGGTGTGGGTTTTATTGCTTTGGCTGGAGTATCTGTAGAAATTGGCATACTGATGATGCTGTATTTAAATCATGCATGGCAAGATTTCCAACAGGCAAATGATCAAGATAAAAATAAGATAACAATGACAGGCTTAAAACAAGTGGTAGAACAAGGAGCCAGTGCGCGATTACGGCCTATCTTGATGACATCACTATCAAGCATTGTGGGTTTAATGCCGATTATGTTTACCTCAGGTACAGGCTCTGAAGTGATGCAGCGCATTGCTGCACCCATGATAGGGGGCATGGTGTCTACCTTGATATTATCTTTGTTGTTATTGCCGGTGTTGTTTTATTTGATTAAGCGCTTTAAATCTAAACGCTCTCTATGAAATGATTATCTGTATTAATAAAAAAAGCTCAGCTATTTCTAGCTGAGCTTTCATTGGGTATATTTTTTAATTAAAAAATATACAAGACTGATACACTAGTTGTGGTATCAACATCATCATTACCAGCAGGGACTTCTGTATTATGGATAATATTATAAGAAGCTTTAATACTTAAGTTACCCATCAGGCTTGCAGAAATGGATGTTTCAGATCGTGTTTTAGTATTGTCTTCACTTTCAAACGCAATTTCTGAGCTTAAAGCTTGCTTAAATTTTGCAGTTTCACTTAGGCTTAGTTGATAATCTAGAGCTAAACGCAATATTGCACCATCAGTTGTTTCACCATCATTTTGCTCGCTGAAAAAATAACCCGGACCAACGTTATAATTTAAAAATGATGTTTCATCACTAAACATTTGATCAGCGTAACCAGCTGCGATAGAGCTTTGATATTCATAGCCTGAAAAGCGATCATCTTCATACGAGCCATATACAAACAACGCAGAATGATCTTCATTCAGTTTGTAATCACCCTGTGCAGAAGCAAAATAACGCTCAGCACTGGTTTGGTTTTGTTTGTTGCCATTTATTACTACTTCCTCTTCTTTAAATAGAGTATCTAATAAATAGGTATTTTTCCAATTATCTAAATCTTGAGTAACAGACACTTTGGCCTTTACTGAAGTCGTTTCGGTATTACCTGTGGTTGAAACAAAACCTAACTCTGCTTCACCAGTAATAGGCTCAGCCGCTAAAGTTAGTTGTGATGCAGCCAAAAGTGAGGCCGCGGTTAGGATTTTAGTAACAGACATTATTATCCCTTAATTATTTATTTGTAGTTGAATTTTGATGAAAATGTACGTCCATTTGAGGATAAGGAATACCAATTCCTGCCTCATCAAGTGACATTTTTATGATTTTTGTTAGATCAAATTTTGCGGTCCAAAAATCTTCTGTCTTAACCCAAGGACGCACAACAAAGTTAACAGACGAGTCACCAAGCTCTAGTACGCCAACAGTATGTCCAGGCTCTTTTAGTACCATTGGGTGTGAATCTAATATGGATTTAAATAGTGCTTCAGCTTGTTTTAAATCGGCATCGTAAGAAACACCAATTGTTAAATCAATTCGACGAGTGTCATTAGATGAATAATTGGTAATGGAACCACCAGTGATTTGCGCATTAGGTAATATTACTCGTTTATTATCAGGGGTGATCATAATGGTGGAAAATATCTGAATTTCTTTAACGACACCAGCAACGCCACCGGCTTCAATATAATCATTGGCTTTGAAAGGGCGAAATGCCGCAATTAAAATACCGGAAGCGAAGTTTGATAACGAGCCCTGTAAAGCCAAAGCAATAGCCAAACCCGCAGCACCGATTATGGTTACAAAGGTAGTGGTTTGAATCCCCAGATGACTCAAGGAAGCAATAAAAGTCGCGATAAGGATGAGTACACGAATTAAACTTTTTACAAAGCCAGTGATGGCCGGATCAATCGAACGCTTCTCGAATGACTTTCCAATAACATGAGTGACAAGGCGACTTAATTTAAAACCTAGCCAAAGTATAAATAACGCAACCATAAAACGGGTGGCGTATTCTTGAATCAATAACTGATTGTCGGCGAAAAACGCGGTTAAAAAATCCATTTGATTCCTTAGTAGATTTAAAATTATTTAAGCGACAACAATAACGGTTGCTAAGAATGTTACGATCAGTACCCATATTCAGGTGCTGAATCCATTATTTTTCACTCTTAGCACTTTTGCCGCTGCATCGGTGGCGCGCATAATACCATGGGTAAAACATAAAGTAAGGGGTGTGATAGTACGACAAATATGAGGGCTATTTTAGTAAATAAACCCTATCACTATTGTGGGTAAAATTATGTCGTATTAGTTACGACACTTTAGATGCAACTAGTGGCACTAGTCATGATTTCAGTGTTGTTATTGCTGCCAAATTGATTGAACCTGAAGCGTTTTTCAAACATGGGTGAATATTAGGTTTTGGAAAATAATTGCTTATTAATCATATAGTTAGGTTTTAGGGGTTTCACTGGAGCCAAGTTATATGAAGCAGCTATTTCTCGCTATTTTGTTTTAGCCTTAAATTCTGGTCATGCAGAAATACGCGATATATTGTTACCTATGAATATTTCGGTGCCCATTGCTGTTGTGATGTATTGGTAATATGAACTGACCACCACATGGGAATTGAGAGAAGCCAGTGATAATATGTCATTAGGTTTGTGTAGTGATTTTTCCAAACCTGTTTTTTTGTACCTATTATAAATCATTAAAATACTTTGGAAGAAAATGTCTGTTTATCAGGATGAAATAAAAAATGCGGTGCGTACTGTGGAAAATTGGCCCGAATCTGGGGTTATGTTCCGTGACATTATGCCGTTACTGCAAAATAAGCAGATATTTCGCAAACTCATAGATAGCTTTGTACATCGATATCAAGGAGTAAAGTTGGATGCTGTAGCCGCTATTGATGCCCGTGGTTTTATAGTGGGGGCGCCTTTAGCTTATGAGTTAGGTGTATCACTTGTTCCTGTGCGTAAAAAGGGTAAATTGCCCTTTGATACAATATGCCAAAGCTATGATTTAGAATATGGCAGTGCTGAAATCGAATTACATACAGATGCTTTTAAAGTTGGGGATAACGTACTGGTAATGGATGATTTAATCGCCACAGGAGGCACCATGTTAGCGGCATGCCAGTTAGTGAAAAAACTGGGTGCGAATGTGGTGGAAGTGGCGGCAATTATTGATTTGCCAGATTTAAACGGCAGTAAAAAATTACGTAAAGCTGGGTTTGATGTGTATAGCATTTGCCAGTTTGATGGGCTTTAGAATTAAGAAGTAGCACGGGGCAGATTGTGCCAAGCAAAATCGTAACCCCATAGCAACGGTATTGGTTTAGCGCATAAAGGGATTTAATAAGCGCCCAAATAAACCGGTAAACTTCAAAGGAGCGTCCATTACTGCAAAGCAAATGCAGTCTTCTTCCATGCCAGCTCTTGGTTGATGGTGTGTATTGGTGTCTGCCAATATGAAGTCACCTTGTTGATAATCCCCTGCGTCATCCGAGAATTTACCCGACATCACAAGGGTATACTCATTACCCCTATGAGTATGAACAGGCAGTTGTTTACCCGCGGCAATTTTGTAGAACTTAGCTACATATTGCTTGTTACTAAACGGTAAGGTGAACTCTTTAATATTTTTCGTGAACCCCTTCCATGGCAAGCCATCATAAAAGCTTGTGACAAAACGCTGTAATGGGCGAGGTATTCTTGGGTCGCCATTATATTTGGCTTCAGCTTTAGCGGGTTCGTTTAATCGAGAAAGCAGCGTTTCTAAGAGGTCTTTGCTCACTGGTTGAGGGTCTGTTTCTTGCAACAGTTCACCGCCCAGTTGTTCAAACATCTGGATGCGTTGCTGACATTCACGGCAAGACTCTAAGTGGCAAGCCACCATGATGCCTAACGGGTCATGCTTCTGACCCGCTGTGAACTCCATCAGTAGTTCATCAGAAGGATGATAATTAGCCATGTCATTTGCTCTTGTGCCAAGGTATCTAGCTTTTTCATGGCTAGGCGTAACCTTGATTTAATTGTGCCCAAAGGTAGATCCAGTTCATTGGCGATTTCGCTATGAGATTTACCCTCAAAATACACTTTGTAAACGATTTGACGCTGCTCGTCTGGCAGGCCATATAATAAGGTACGGGCTATTCTCCCGTTTAGATCACGCTCAATGCCAAGTTCGAGCTCTTCTCCTTCCGGCTCTGGCCATAAATCATCAGAGACCACCATATCAGCCTTGGTTTTACGGGCCATATCAATGCGTTTGTTGCGCACGATGGTGTAAAGCCAAGTGTTAGCAGAGGCGGTTTTAGGATTGAATTGATGAGCTTTACGCCAAACTGTAAGCATACATTCTTGTACGATGTCTTCTGCTTCGCCGTCTAAGGCGCCACAGCGCATAGCGTAGGCCTTTAATTTCGATCCAACCTCTTCAAATAGTTGAATAAAAGCCTGCTGATCTTGATCGCTAGCAATACGAAGAATGAGTTGATCTAAGGGACGCAGATTGTTTGCATTTTTAAGACTCAAGTGAGTGATCCCTTAACATCATGAAATGTAACCATTTATCTAGGGGTTAAGGTAAAGGAATGAAGCAAAATGGTAAAGCCTTAACCATTAATTATCGAAAACTTACTGCCAAGTGATCTAACAAATTCAATGGTGCGTAAATAACCTTATTAAATAGGTAGGTTTTACTATGATTAATATAGATATAGCAGTAGTAGGTGCAGGGCTAGCAGGACTGGTTTTTGCGGATGAAATGAAACGTCAAGGTTTGAGCGTTTTATGTGTGGAAAAAGCAAAAGGTAGCGGCGGCCGCTTGTCTTCAAAACGCTTATCATATGATGCAAAAACTATAAGCTTCGACTTGGGCGCACAGAGTATTACTGCTCATACTGCACAATTTAGACAAGCATTAAATGATTGGCATAAATTAGGTGTTATTGCCCCTTGGTTTGAGGAAGAGGGCTGTATTCATTATGTGGGTACACCAAGAAGTTCAAGTCTAACGCGGTTGTTAGCAGACAAGGTCGGCGC
Organism: Oceaniserpentilla sp. 4NH20-0058; assembly: GCF_040371755.1. NCBI lineage: Bacteria > Pseudomonadati > Pseudomonadota > Gammaproteobacteria > Oceanospirillales > Oceanospirillaceae > Oceaniserpentilla > Oceaniserpentilla sp. 4NH20-0058. Next base: position 71,833 of record NZ_BAABWE010000011.1, on the reverse strand, counting down.
TCAATTTGGTACTCGTATTGATCGCATCGAAAAGCAACACAATCACTGGAATATATACAAAGAAACAGAACAAGGTAGTGAGCAATTAGCCATTGCAAAGCAAGTGGTTTTGGCTTGTCCTGCAGCACAAACTTATGCGCTCATACCTGATAATAATGAACTGTCGAGTTCGTTACAGACCATAAATATAGATGGGCAATGGGTGATGATGATAACCACAAAAGAACCTTTAGGAATAAGCTATTCAAAGCAATTCCATGGTGAAAGTATTGCTCGTATTAGTTACGAAAATAGTAAACCTGAGCGTCAAAATGAGTCGCACGTTTACTGTATACAGGCTTGTCAACAATGGTCAAAAAATAAGTTCGATATAGATAAGCAACAAATAGAAACAATGTTAATAAAAGACCTTGAAATAATTTTAGGGGAAAACATTTCTTATCAGGCGAGTTATGTTCACCGCTGGTTGTATTCACAGGGAAGTAATGGTCATGTGGATAAAGGATTTTATAAAAGTGATGACGGTCTATTTGTATGTGGTGATTACCTATTAAGTGATTTAAAAGTAGGAGGTGTAGAAGCCGCGTACTTAAGCGCAAAAGCATTAAGTGATTACATGCTTCAACCTATTGATCAATTGCAAAGAGCTGGGTGAAGTTATGAATTTAATGTGGTTTCGTAATGACCTTAGGGTGCATGATAATCCCGCACTATTTAATGCGATCAGTTCTGGGCCAACAATTGCTGTGTATTGTTTAGCACAAGATCAGTGGCGCAAACACGATGTAGCACCAATAAAGCAAAATCTTATCCTTCGTCAATTGGTCGCTTTAAAAGATGACTTGAACGAAATCAACGTGCCTTTATTGGTTGTCAATTCTCATGATTTTTCTGGTGTGATTTCGCAATTAGATGCCATATTCGATGAGTATAATATTACAGAAGTCATGTTTAATCATGAATACGAGTGGAATGAAAATCAATTAACTGAATTAGTCAGTACTCATTGCATTAATAAAAATATACATATTAACGGATTTCATGATCAGTGTTTAATAACCCCCGGCACTATCCACAATAAGCAAGGAGGCTATTACAAAGTTTTTACAGCATTCAAAAAAGCATACCTTGCTCAATTGAGTCATCAAATGAGGCCGTTGTATCGTAAACCCAATAAACAAGAGCCTCTATCTTTAGCGAGTAATATTACATGTGCAGTAGATGCACTAAGAGCAATAAACTCTCAAAATAAAAAATCAAATATTTGGCAAGTGAAGTGGCCTGTAGGTGAGCAATATGTACATGATGTATTGGCAGTATTTGTTGAAAAAGATATAGATCAATACCATGTTAAAAGAGATATACCAAATGTAAAAGGTACATCAAAATTGTCTGCATATTTAGCTATTGGAATTATTAGTGTTAGGCAATGCTACCAAGCGGCGTTATCCATGACATCACTTGTAAAAGATGATGGTACTCAAACATGGATAGTGGAACTTATCTGGCGAGATTTTTATCGCCATTTAATGGTGTCGTATCCTGAAGTGTGTCGATATAAGCCATTTAAAGTCAATACAGACCAACTACCATGGAAACAGAGCGGCCCTTTGTTTAAAGCATGGTGTGAAGGAAAAACCGGTTACCCCATAGTGGATGCGGCTATGCGACAACTGGTACAAACTGGCTGGATGCATAATCGTCTACGTATGATCAGTGCCATGTTTCTAACAAAGCATTTATTTATTGATTGGCGTTTAGGTGAACAGTTTTTCATGCAGCACTTAATTGATGGGGATTTAGCGTCAAATAATGGCGGGTGGCAATGGTCAGCCTCTACAGGAGTTGACGCTGTACCATATTTTAGAATTTTCAATCCAACTCGGCAATCTCAGCGATTTGATCCTGATGGGGATTTTATACGTCGATATGTAACCGAGCTTAATGCATTAGATGCAAGCTCAATTCACCAGCCAAGTACAGAGCAAATTATTCAATGTGGCTATATGGAGCCCGTGGTGAATCATAAACAGGCAGTTGAGTTAACAAAACATTGGTTTAAGCAGTTATCGGATAATAGTAACTACTATGTTAGTCCAGAGAGCCAAGCATCATGAATCATATGTCTACATCAATAGTACAAGTACTGTGGCAAAACGTCATACGCTGGGTGGATTCAGAGGCGCAAACAGGGGATGAAATTGATCCCAATAGTCGCAACATAAACTGGATAAGGTGTTTGCCATTTTTTGCAGTTCACGTAGTATGTTTGTGTGTTATTTGGGTGGGGGTGAGTTATATCGCGATTATGGTTTGCTTGCTATTATTTTGGCTTAGGATGTTCGCAATCACTGGATTTTATCACCGATATTTTTCTCATAAAAGTTTTAAAATGAATCGATTTTGGCAGTTTATTTTTGCATTTATTGCCAATAGTTCAGCGCAAAGAGGCCCATTATGGTGGGCAAGCCATCACAGAAAACATCATAAACATAGCGATCAAAATACAGATTTACATTCACCAGTAAAAAGTGGATTCTGGTGGTCTCATATAGGTTGGTTTATTTGTGAATCAGCCTTCAAAACTGACTATAGCGTGATACGGGATTGGGAAAGATTTCCCGAGCTAAAATTTTTAAATCGCTTTGACATAATAGCACCTACACTGTTGGCAGTACTGACCTATTTGTTTGGTGAATTTTTAGCAAGTTATTATCCACACTTTGAAACAAATGGATGGCAGATGTTGATTTGGGGATTTTTTGTATCCACCGTGATTCTCTTTCATGCCACGTTTACCATTAATTCACTAGGTCATATATATGGTAATCGCCGTTTTGACACTAAAGATAATAGCCGTAACAACCCTTGGCTAGCTTTTATTACTCTAGGGGAAGGCTGGCATAATAATCACCATAGGTTTGCTGTATCCACTCGTCAGGGATTTTACTGGTGGGAATTAGATATAACATACTACATATTAGTAGTATTAAATTTCATTGGCATAGTGAAAGATTTAAATCCAGTTCCAGCTCGAATTCTTGAGCAGGGATTGAAAATTAATAATAGAAATTTTAAATCATAAAGGTGCACCATGAGTATATCAAAAACACAAACTGTAGAAGATCTCGCTCATATAAATGCATTATTAGAGTCATTTAAGCTCTTGTATAACACCTTAAATGCTAATACCTATGATGATGGGTTAATTGATAAGGTATATGCCGATGATATTGAATTTATTGATTGTTTTCATCATATAAATGGAATACAAAATTTCAAAAAGTATTGTGCATCAATTTATGAAAATGTTAAGCATTGCCAATTTGAGTTTCATGATGAATACATTAAGTCTAATAGTGCCATGTTAACCTGGACAATGGAGTACACGCATCCAAAATTAAACAATGGAAAAATGATTTACGTGAAGGGAAGTTCTGAGATTTTATTCAATAAAAAAGTATACAAACACAAAGATTATGTAGATTCAGGTGAATTGTTGTACGAACATATTCCATTGTTAAAAACCGTTATTTCTTTTTTAAAAAAGCGAATGATGTAGATCAATCCAGAAATTAGAGATATAGGAATTATTGTGAATAAACAAAAAATTGCCGTAATTGGCTCAGGCATTGCTGGTTTGACATCCGCCTATCTACTGAATCGTGAGCATGATGTAACTGTTTTTGAAGCTAATGATTATTTGGGTGGGCATACACACACAAAATATGTGGCATTAGGTGGGAAAAAATACCCAGTGAATACAGGATTCATAGTATTTAATGATTGGACCTACCCAAATTTTATAAAGTTAATGAATCAAATAGGTGTGAAAAGTGAAGCTTCAGATATGAGCTTCAGTGTTCGAGATGAAAATAGCGGTATTGAATATAATGGCACAAGCCTTAATAGTTTATTTGCTCAACGTATCAATGTATTACGCCCATCTTTTTTAAAGATGGTAAAAGACATATTGCGGTTTAATAAACAAACAGTTCAAGGCTTAAACCAAGGTATTATTCGTGAAGATCAAACCTTGGGAGAGTTTGTTGCCGAACATGGATACTCTAAATCGTTTATAAATCATTATATTGTACCTATGGGATCAGCAATTTGGTCAGCGTCTGTAGACGTGATGATGGATTTCCCATTAAAGTTTTTTCTTCAATTCTTTAATAATCACGGCATGTTAAGCGTAGATGAAAGACCTCAGTGGCGAGTGCTTACAAATGGTTCTGCATCATATATAAAACCTATAACTCGTTCATTTAAAGATAAAATTTTACTTAATTCACCTGTTACATGTGTTGAACGTCATGGGCAAGGGGTTACATTAACGGTTAATAATGAAAAGCACGAGTTTGATCAGGTGATATTTGCTTGTCACAGTGATCAAGCATTAAGAATGCTAAAATCACCGACGCAGCTAGAAAGTGATATTTTAGGTGCTTTACCCTATCAAAAAAATGATGTGGTACTTCATACAGATGAAAAGCTGATGCCGAAAAGAAAATTAGCATGGGCTAGCTGGAATTATCATATCCCTCAACGTAAAAGTGATATGGCCATGGTGACATATAATATGAATATGTTGCAAAACTTCAATGATGCTCCAGAAACCTTACTGGTTACACTCAATAGGACGGCAGAAATAGATCCAAATAAAATCATTGATCAATATTCTTATGCACACCCAGTATTTACTATGGATGGTGTCAAGGCACAATCAAGGCATGCTGAAATCAGCGGGCATAATAATAGTCATTATTGTGGTGCATACTGGTTAAATGGTTTTCATGAAGATGGCGTAAATAGTGCGCTAAGAGTAGCAGAAGCATTTGGCATTCAGCTATGAAGAAAATCTCGAATGCTTATAAAAGTGCCGTATCTTATAAAAGTGCCGTATATAAGGGTTATGTAAGGCATCGTCGTTTTGAGCCTATTAAACATGAATTTAATTATAGTATTTACATGCTTTATTTAGATTTAGATGAAATATCCGGATTGTTCGGTAAACATTGGTTTAGCAGTTTTAATAAGCGAAACTTAGTTAGTTGGATGAGAAAAGATTTTTATCAACCCAATGAAGGAAACTTGAAGCAAGTAATCATAAAAAACGTTTATGATTACGCAAATCAGCAAGGTGTTACTATGCCTAGCATTGCTCGTGTAGCAATGCTTACTCATGTTCGCTATTTTAATATTATCTTTAATCCTGTGACTTTTTATTATTGTTTTGATGAACACGATAATTTACTAGCTATTTTGAGTGAAATCACTAACACGCCATGGAAAGAACGCCATACTTATGTGCTGCTAACCAGTAGTACGTCAGATAAATCATATGAGAACAAAGGTGATAAATACCACTCCCTTGAGTTTAAGAAAAAATTTCATGTGTCGCCATTTAACCCCATGAATATGAATTATCATTGGACGCTATCTGAGCCTGATGAGCGCATAAATATACACATGGAAAATATGTTAATCTCAGAAAGCAGCCCAAATAAACACTTTGATGCAACACTCATTTTAGACCGGTTAGATTGGCATGCAGGATTTACGAAAAGTTTAATCCAATATCCATTTATCACCGTAAAAGTGATATGGGGTATATATTGGCAGGCGCTGAAACTGTGGATTAAGAAGGCCCCTTTTTATAACCATCCAGATAAGTTAGAGAAACCTCTACCTGACAGTAAATGAATCTAATTAAGCCCTATATGGAGGCACCATGGACTCTGTAGCCAGTATCGAAATTAAGAAAAACCGTATCTCCGTATTCAATCAATTTGCTAAGCGAATGGTTCTATCACATCTGAAAAGATTACATTCTGGTTGTATTGTTATCCATGATGGCAAAAACATTCATTCATTTGGTGAAAAACTGAATAGTAGTAACGAGTTGTATGGCGAGTTAACTATTCACGATACACAGGCTTACAGCGATATTATGACAGCAGGTAGTATTGGTGCTGCAGAAGCTTACATGACGGGGGATTGGAGTACACCCGATCTTACAAAGTTGATGCGTGTAATGGTTCGTAATATGGATATATTAAATGGATTAGAGGGAGGCATAGCAAAAATATCAAAGCCTTTCCTCAAGGGTTTTCATTGGTTGAACCAGAATACAGAAAAAGGCTCCCGTAGAAATATTGCAGCACACTATGATTTAGGTAATGATTTTTTTGAGTCTTTCTTAGATCCTACAATGATGTATTCATCTGGAATTTTTCCATCAGGTAATTCAACAATGGAGGAAGCCTCTACCTATAAGTTGAAAACAATTTGCGAGAAATTAAATTTAAATGAAAATGACCATGTTGTAGAGATTGGTACTGGGTGGGGTAGTTTTGCCATATACGCGGCTAAAAATTATGGCTGTAAGGTTACAACCACTACGATATCAGAGCAGCAATATATATATGCTGCCAATGAGGTTAAGTTAAATGGTTTAGAGAGCAAGATCACCCTGTTAAAACAAGACTATAGAAATTTAGAAGGTAAATTTGATAAGTTAGTTTCGATTGAAATGATTGAAGCAGTAGGGTGGAAATTTTACGATACATTTTTTTCGAAGTGTGCATCGTTACTTAAATCTAACGGTGTCATGCTGATACAGGCCATAACAATCGAAGATCAGCGATTTGATAAAGCAAAAAAGGATGTGGACTTTATACAGCGCTATATATTTCCGGGTAGCTGCATACCTTCCATTGCTGCTATCACTCATGCCACTAAACAATCTACTGATTTAAGACTAGTTCAATTGCAAGACTATGCTCAACATTATGCTCGTACACTAAGTCAGTGGCATGTAGCATTCAATAATAATGAAAATCAAATTTCACAGTTGGGTTATAGTGATGATTTTAAACGTATGTGGCGATTTTATTTGAGTTATTGTGAGGCAGGATTTTCAGAAAGAGCAATAGGTGTATCTCATTTAGTATTTGCGAAGCCTCATTTTCGGCAAGAACGTTTACTCAATGTATGAACTAAGGCGAGTACTACTCGCCTTTTTTGTGCCTGATAATATTCCTTATGATCTGATCAAGTATTGTTTGCGTAATAATTATATGCAAACAAAGTGGCAAAATTATGAATATTTGGATTATCGGAGCTTCATCTGGTATTGGTTCGGAGTTAGCAAGGCAATACGCGCTAGCTGGTCACAATGTATGGATTAGCGCAAGGAATCAAACTGCTCTAGATGAGCTAGCAAATAAAGAATTAGGCTTAACCCCTTTACCTATGGATGTGACTGATAATTCTTCTATTATTGATGCAGTTAATGCTATTAAATATTCAAATTCAGCGGTTGATAAAATTATCATAAATGCTGGCGTGTGCGAGTATTTAGATAGTTATGAAATTGACCAAGATAAAATTGAACGGGTAATGGAAACAAACTTTTTTGGGGGAATAAAAGTAGTATCTCATGTATTGCCTCTTATTCGTCAAAGCCAGAGTAAGTATAAAATAAAATCACCACAACTGGTTTTTGTCTGTAGTAGCGTAACGTATCTAGCTTTACCTAGAGCCGGAGCATATGGTGCATCTAAGGCCGCTATACGATATTTCGCAGAAGCATTAAGGGCAGACCTTTACCAAGAGAGTATAGATATAAGAATAGTAAGCCCTGGGTTTGTAGAAACACCTTTAACAAATGTTAATGATTTTTCAATGCCATTTATCATGAAAGTAAATGAAGCTGTAAAACGTATTATGATCGGTTTAGAGGGCTCAAAGTTAGATATACATTTCCCTAAGCGATTTACATATTTTCTAAAGTTAATATCGATTTTACCTGATGGATTAAAATGTTCACTTATTAATAAACTATCAAGACACGATATATCGAAATTACCAAATTATGAATGATAAAATGAGGGTTATTATTAATGCTGTTTTTTTTCAATTAACTTGGTTCTCGTTTGTACTTAATATTTATGAAGGTTACCTTGCATTAGTAAGCTTATTTTTTATGTTTGTATATTCAGTGTTAGTTGAGGGGTATCAAAAGCAGCATATCATTATGTCGTTTTGTGTAGTTGTTTTGGGTTTGACAGTTGATACGTTATTAACGTTTTTTGGTGTTTTTTATTTTTCAGGTAACACTTACTTTTTTATACCATTTTGGTTGGTTGGTATTTGGGGTGCATTCTCTTTGACACTTAATTCATCATTAAAATGGCTTCTGGAAAAGCCCATGCTATTTATGGTGTCCCTGACATTATTTGGCCCTATGAGTTACTATTTTGGTAGTAAATTATCCAATTTAGCCCTATCTGATGATGCTGTTATTTATCTGATTTTAGCTTGGTTTTTTATCTCTGTACTGATAGTAAAACTATATGATTTATTGGTTAATAATAAATTAAATGGCTGAGGTGTTAATATGAAATACATTTTAGTTATTGTAATTAATTCATTATATTTTAATAACTCTCAAGCATTTAATTTTGTCGGTATCGCCTATGATTTAAATACAGAAAATATAATTTATTATGAAAATCATACAGTTATACTTAATAAAGAAGGTCAATATAAACGTGCAAATGTTGTATATAAATATCCTAGTGGTGAAGAATTTGCTAATAAAGAGTTGATTTTTTCTAGCCCTCTTACAATTCCTTCTTTTGACTTTGATAATTTTTACAGTCATACCAAAATTAACCTTAAGAATCTAAATGGGGTAGCCTATTTACGGTATGAAAGTGAAGGTGTGTCTATTAGTAAGTCATTTGAAGTGTCTGACTATCTTGTGGCGGATGCTGGTTTTGATCAGCTAGTCATTAAGAACTGGGACTTATTAGTAAGTGGGAACGTATTGAAATTTCATTTCATTGTACCCTCTCGTGGAGAGGCGGTAAGTTTTAGGCTGTTAACAAAATCAATAAATAAAAGTGTAATAACCTTTATTTTACAGCCTGAAAATTGGTTATTTAGGTTGTTAGTTGACGACATTACTTTAGTGTATGGTAAATATGATAAAAGAATCAAAGAATATATTGGATTAACAAATATTGAAAAAATTTCAGACGGTGAATTAACAGGGGATTATTATAAAGCTAGAATTAAGTATCAATATTAAGTTTTATAAAAATCTATTTGTTAGTTTGTTCTCAGGGTTTTCTTAATATATTGCTTTGCTGAGATAATCATTCTTTCTTTTTAACATTATTTAATATATGCCTAAAGGCAATAGATTGAAAAATAGAGTGTTTTATGATGGTATTAAGATTAGTTGGATTTATTTACTGTACATCAGCACTTTGGTGTTTAGTTTTTCCAGAGTTATCCAGTAGTGGGCTTGGCCTGCATTTGACCACTGCTTCTGCAAAGGTTGAATTTATATCGGTATATGGCGGGCTTCAGATGGGCTTGGGCTTGGCCATGATTGTTTCCTCATTTAACCCTAAATTATTAATTGGCGCTGTTTTTTTCAGTTTTATCTTTTCGTCGATTCTAGTGGTTGTTCGAGTAGGGTCTATTTTATTCTTTGGTGCAAATGAGATGATATGGAGTTTACTGTTTTTAGAACTCAGTATTTCTATGCTGTTTTTGTGGTATTTGATAAAAAATCGCGACAAATATTAAAAGGCTGATATTTTTTGGTTTCAATTGAGTGATAAGTAGCTTAGGTGATTGCTTTAAACAGGGTAATTTAATGAATAAGCCGAGTAGTCTCGGCTCATTTAAAGACTGCTATCCGCAGCACTTTTTATATTTTTTACCACTGCCACAAGGGCAAGGGTCATTACGACTAGCCAGTTTTGTTGTGGTGGCTGCCGTTACTTCTTTACGATCCTGCAGGATCTCTAAATCACGAATGTTCTCTTCTGAGTTGGCATCTACCGTAATAATGCTGGCCCAGCCATTTTCTTCAAAGACGCTAATAAGCTCAAGTTTTCGCTCTTCTGTGGGTACGGTGATATTGGCAGGTGCTTTATCTGTGCCTAAACGAATATTTTTATTGGTTTCAAAGCCTGGGCTTGCGTGCGCCGGCTTTTTCATTTGAGTACCTTTGTAGAAGAATTTGGACATGATTCACCATTTATTAGAAGATTCTGGCCAGAATCGCCCTTAATAAGGCGGGCAGAGGACTTAGCCTGTTTTGCGTACATTGTAGTGTATTTATGGCTAAAGATCCTAACTGGTTTTGACCATTTATGCTTAATGCACCTTTAAATGATGTGAGTTAGGCTGTGGTATACCCAGTTTGCTCTACTGTGTAGCCTTGGTGGTGGAAGTAACGAATTTACCAATACTAATATCTGGGTACACACTCTTTTGGAAACAGTTTCGGAACAATCCGTTTCGCAATTTTAGCGGTATTAGCTCAGTTATTTGGTGATTGCTAAAAAAGAAAGGGGCTAAAACTGTTACAATTAGACCCTTCAATTTCATTCAGTTGGTAAGGTGAATCATGAGTAATACCATTCTACAGTTAACGCGTATTGTGCAGCAGGTGGCTTTGGCCGATACGCCTGAAGCGCAGATGTCGTTGATTGTAGACTCAATTAGTGATGTAGCAGGAGTGGATGTTTGCAGTTTATATCGCACTAATGACCAGCAAGATATGGTGCTGTTGGCGAGTCATGGCTTAAAGCACAAAGGCAATATCACCATTTCAAAGGGTAAAGGCTTAGTGGGCTTGGTAGCCAGAAGTCGTCACCCCGTAAATGTAGCTGATGCGGCCTCTCATGAGCACTATTATTATCTGCCACAAACCCAAGAAGAAAAATTTGTCAGTTTTTGTGGTGTGCCTTTGGTGATGTTTGGCAAGGTCATCGGTGTTTTAGTTGTGCAAAGTCGCAAGGAAGAATTACTCAGTAAAGAAAATGAAGGCTTCTTGGTGGCACTGGCTTCGCAGTTAGCCTTGATAGTATCGGATATTCCCCTAGAGGCAAAAACTGAAGATCAAAATGATCGTCATAACGGTGTTAAGGGTGCGCCGGGTATTAGTATTGGTCAAATTCGTTTGTGTTTAACGGGGGAGTTAAACAATGTTCCTGATGCGAAATGTGACGACATAGAAGACGCCATTACAAAATGGCATGGACTTCTAGAAGATGTGAAACAAGATATTGAACATGAACAAAAAGCACTGGGGTCTGATCTGCCTGATGCGGTAGCGGCTATTTTTGATGCCTATCGAATGCTACTTGCTGATCACGCATTAATTGACAAAGTTGTTATGGAGATTCGCGCAGGCCACTGGCTACCTTATGCCTTAAAACTTGCCATTGGCCATTACCATGACATTTTTCACGCTATGGAAGACGCCTACTTCCGAGCCCGCGCCGAGGATATTTTACACTTAGGCAATAAGCTTTATAACGTGTGGCGGGGCGCAAAAAGCATTGATGTTAATCACATAGATGGCCCTGTTGTCTTAATGGGGGCGCAAGTTAGTGTTTCTGATATGGCATCTGTACCTGATAACAAGTTAGTTGGTATCGTGTGTTATGAAGGTTCTAGTTTGTCGCATACCTCAGTACTGGCCAATGCCATGGGGATTCCAGCGGTTATGGGTACAGGAACATTAAAAAGTATCCATGATGGTGACACGGCCATTATCGATGGTAATGAAGGGCAAATTATCCTGCACCCAAGTAGTGTGGTGGCCACAGAATTTAAAACCCTCATTGAAAAAGAAAAAAGCCTTAACAAGCAGCTCTCATTATTAAAAGAATTACCGGCTCAAACAATCGACGGTGAAACCATTGAGCTTCTTACCAATACAGGTTTGTTAGCTGATATTAGTCCGGGATTAAAAAGTGGGGCGCAAGGGGTAGGGTTATACCGCACAGAAATTCCCTTTATGGTACGCGACAGTTTCCCAAGTGAAGATGAACAAGTACAGGTTTATGAGCGTGTGCTGCAAGCCTATGAAAACAAACCAGTCTACATGCGTACTTTGGATATAGGCGGAGATAAGCAGTTACCTTACTTTCCTATTCATCATGAAGAAAACCCAGCCCTTGGTTGGCGCGGCATTCGCTTTACCTTAGATAACATCCAGTTATTGATGACCCAAGTACGAGCCATGATACGTGCGGCACAAGGGCATAATAACCTACATATATTGTTGCCAATGGTTATCTCTACCGGTGAGGTGACCACATTTATTGAGTTGCTTGATGATGCGATTAACCAGCTAATAGAAGAGGGCCTGACAATTGTTCGGCCAAAAGTTGGAGTCATGGTTGAAGTCCCTGCGGCTATTTCTCAAATACCGTTATGGGCTAAATACATTGATTTTATTTCCATTGGCTCCAATGATTTAAGTCAGTACTTATTAGCCTTGGATAGAAATAATTCCAGAGTCGCTGGTCGATACGATCACGTTCACCCTGCGGTGATTCATGAGGTTAACCGAATCGTAAAATTGGCCAAAGATCATAACTTAAAAGTGAGCTTGTGCGGCGAAATGGCGGCGGACCCCATTGCGGTGGTGTTGCTAATGGGCATGGGTATTAAGCGTCTATCTATGAGTGCGGCAAAATTACCGAAAATTAAGTATTTGATTCGCTGTATGTCTTTATCTCAAAGTAAGCAGGTGCTCATTGCGGCGCTGGCGTGTGACAGCAATATTGCCATTCGACAACTGGTTGAGCAAAAGCTTGAAGACATTGGTTTTAATGAATATATGCATTCTCAACAGGGCTAAGGCTGTTAGTCAGCCTTTTTCTCGTCGTAACCGATAGCTCTTTCAGTTGGATTGCTTTGGCGATCTAATATGCCAATGTCTAATACAGGTGAGGCATCAATGTGTTGCGCATCCATCATTTGTGCAACTCGTTGTAAGGAAGAGATGATCATCGTTTGCTCCCATTCTTGTAGGTCACCAAACTGACGGGCGAAATGATCCTGTAATGGCATAGGTGCATCTTGCAGTACTTCTGCCCCTGTATCGGTTAGGTAAGTGTGCACTTTACGCTTATCGGTAGTTGAGCGTTCTCTATAGACATAACCACGTTTTTCTAAGCGATCAAGGATTGTTGTAACGGTGGCTTGGCTAAGGCTAATATCATTAGCAAGTTCACCAATGGTTACATGTCCCTTATTGCGAATGGCTTGGAGTAATAATATCTGTGGGGCCGTTAAGCCTGTGGTTTTTGCTAAGTGTTTAGAGTGTAAATCTGTGGCGCGAATAACACGCCGCAGAGCAACCAATACTTCATCAATTTGACTCAAAGCCGTGTCCTTTAATTTCAGGTAAGCAGTTATTATATCCTGCTCTTGGTATTAGACCAATTATTACTCTTGCCACCAAAGAGCAGTGGTTTATTGGTGTACGTCATGACGGTCAAGCTTACCGATATCCAGTACTGGTGCGGCATTAATTTCATGTGCATTCATCATTTGGGCTACTCGCTGCAATGATGATATCAGTAGCGTTTGCTCCCACTCTTTTAATTGGTCAAATTGCCGTGCAAGTTGATCCTGCAGAGGGGGTGGGGCATCGTGTAAAACACGCTCGGCTTCCTCCGATAAATAGGCATGAACCTTACGTTTATCTGTGAGGGAGCGTTCTCGATAAACCAGATGACGCTTTTCTAGGCGATCCAAAATACTTGTGACGGTGGCCTGTGACAGGCTTACTTTATGCGCAATCTCACCAATGGTGACCTGCCCCATATTGCGGATACTTTGCAGTACCATAATTTGAGGGGCAGTTAGTCCTGTGGTTTTTGCCAGATATTTCGAGTGCAAGTCTGTCGCTCGGATCACACGTCGAAGGGCTATGAGAACGTCTTCAACGCGCTGATCAAACTGCTTGTCTTGTGAGCGTAAGCCATTTTGAGCTGGATTTTGAAAGGTTAGCTTAGCTTCATTCATAGCGTTCTTCTTATTATGTATATCCGCATTAGTCACGATGTATAACCTCTGAGGGCAGATCAAGCGCCTTTTTAATCCGCAACCCCATTCCCCGTAATATCGTGACAATTAATCACACTCATGCATCTCCACGAATGCTTATAGTGCCTTTCAATTCTGGTGCTGCACCATGAAGCACAGGAAGCCTTACCATAGGGCATAATTTCACGGAATGGCCGTTATTAATTGTACTTGAGGCCATGCATTTATATACAAGCCAATGCACCGCTTCTTGGTTAATACATTAATAATGTAATAAAAAGCCCTTTATATAAGGGTGAATTCATAACTATTATTTAGTGTACTATATTTATAGTACTAAATAAAATCTCCCCTAAATACCTCAATAAAGCCGATATTTGGTAGTTTTTTGTATGTAAAATGAGCTTTTTGTCTCAGAATCGGCTTTAAGGGTTTAAAAAATACTTAGAGTAGTAAATAATAGAGCTCTTAAAGTTATTAGGATTTACATCTATGCCACTGGCAATTGAGTTAAAGGTACCCAAAGACACAGACGGCATGTTGGTGCACAAATTGGTGCAAAGCTGCCCACCATTGGATACTAACTCGGCTTACTGCAATCTATTGCAGTGCACTCACTTTGCGGATACTTCGGTAGCAGCAGTATTGGACGAGCAGTTAGTTGGGTTTATTTCAGGTTATATTTTGCCGGCCCGTCCAGATACTTTGTTCATTTGGCAAGTGGCTGTTTCTGATCAAACAAGGGGGCAAGGGCTTGCATCTAAAATGATCCAGCACATTTTGCAGCGAGCAAACTGCGAGCAAGTGGCATTTATTGAAACCACCATTACCGAATCCAATGAAGCATCGTGGGCGCTATTTGGCAGCATGGCCAGAAAACTCGAGGCCACCCTAGAGCGTTCTGAGATGTTTGAAAAACAAGCTCATTTTCATGGCGAGCACGACAGCGAGATGCTGGTGCGTATTGGCCCTTTTACCTGTTAATTCGCACATTCAATGTGTAACCGAATTTAAAATTATTCTTGAGGAAACCAGCATGAAGATTTTTGACGAGATCGAATCAGAAGTGCAGTCATATGCCCGTTCATTCCCACGCTTATTCAATAAAGCACAGGGCGAATTTTTATATGATGAAGATGGCACCCAGTACCTAGACTTTTTAGCGGGTGCGGGTACGTTGAATTACGGCCATAACAATCCTATTTTCAAAGAAAAGCTTCTAGAATACATTCACGCTGATGGTATTACTCATGGTTTGGATTTGCACACAAAAGCAAAAGGTGAGTTTTTAGAGTCGTTTAATGAAAAAATTCTAAAGCCTCGTAATCTAGATTACATGGTTCAATTTACTGGGCCTACTGGCACTAACGCAGTAGAAGCGGCATTGAAGCTTGCTCGTAATATTAAAGGCCGTGAAAATGTTATTTCTTTTACAAATGGTTTTCACGGTGTGAGTTTAGGTTCATTGGCCACTACAGGTAATTCTCATCACCGCGGAGCCGCTGGTGTGAGTTTGGGCGGATCATCCCGTTTACCATTTGATGGTTATTTAGGCGATGAACTGGATACTACCTTTTATTTAGATAAAGTCTTGTCCGATTCAAGTAGTGGTATTGACTTACCCGCTGCCGTGATTGTTGAAACAGTACAAGGTGAAGGCGGGATTAATGCTGCAAGTTTTGAATGGCTACAGAATTTAGAAAAAGTGTGTCGTAAGCATGACGTATTAATGATTGTTGATGACATTCAAGCGGGTTGTGGCCGTACAGGAACTTTCTTCAGTTTTGAAGAAGCAGGCATCAAGCCAGACATCGTAACGCTATCAAAATCATTCAGCGGATACGGTTTACCGTTTGCAGTTGTATTAATGAGCCCAGATTTAGACCAATGGAAGCCGGGTGAGCATAACGGTACGTTCCGTGGGAATAACCTTGCGTTTGTAACCGCGAAAGCAGCGATTGATACTTTTTGGAGTGATGATCAATTCACCAAAGAGATTAAACGTAAAGGTGACTATATTGCGAAACGCCTTGATGATATTGCCGAAAAATTCGGTGAAGGTAATTTTACTACACGTGGTCGTGGCATGATGCGCGGTATTAGCTGTGTAAATGGTGAAATTGCTAATCAAATTACCAAAGCAGCCTTCAAACAAAACTTAATCATTGAAACTAGTGGTGCAGATGATGAAGTGGTTAAATTCTTATGTCCATTGATCATTAGTGATAGCAGCTTGAAACAAGGCTTAGATATTGTTGAAGATGCGATTAAAGCGGTATGTGCAAAAGAAGACATCCCTGAAGACAAAGATTACTTTGATGATGTTGAGATGGCCAGCTAGCCCGTAGCGAGTTGTAATGGCGCATTAAATTGCGCCAATTGTAAGTTATTAAATTGTTTATTGGTTTTATTATGATTGTTAGAACACTTCAAGAAGCAGAGCAAACAGAACGCCGTATCGTTGATCCGAACAATAACTGGGAGAGCACTCGTTTATTGTTGAAAAATGACAACATGGGGTTCTCATTTCATATTACCACCATATATGAAGGTGCTGACTTTCAAATGCATTATCAAAATCATTTAGAATCGGTATTTTGCATGTCAGGTGAAGGGGAAGTTGAAACATTAGCCGACGGCAAAGTGTACCCAATTAAGCCGGGCACCGTGTATGTTTTAGATAAACATGACAAGCATATCTTACGCGCAAGCAAAGAAATGAAAATGGCCTGTGTATTCAACCCGCCAATTATAGGCAATGAAGTACACAATAAAGACGGTGCGTATGAACTAACCGCCGATGAAATAACCGACTGATTTTATTTAGTATCAATTTATTAAATTTTAAATTAACTGAATAAAACAGGAAACAACATGACATTGGCAAAACACAGCGTAGAGAAAATCGGCGGCACATCCATGACGGATTATGTCTCAGTGCGAGACAATATTATCCTACAGCCGCTAGAAGGTAGTGACTTATACCAACGAGTTTTTGTGGTAAGTGCGTATGGCGGTTTGACCGACAAACTGCTTGAACATAAAAAAAATGGTCAGCCTGGGGTTTATGCGCTGTTTGCCAATGGCGTGAATGATGATAGCTGGCTGACAGCGTTATTAGATTTAAAGCAGGAAATGCTCAATATTAATGAAACACTGTTTAATGGTGAATCATTACAACATGCAAATCAATTTATTACAGAGCGCATTGATAACGCACAACATGTATTAGCAGACCTTCAAAGCTTGTGCAGTCATGGCCATTTTGCCATAGCGGATCACCTTGACACGGTACGTGAAATGTTAGCGAGTATTGGTGAAGCCCATAGCGCATGGAACATGGCGGCTTTATTACAGCGCGATGGAGTGAATGCGGTGTTTGTTGATTTAACCGCATGGCAAACTGCACAGCATATGAGTTTAGACGAGCGTATCCAGCTTGCATTTCAAGACTTAGACTTATCAAAACAACTGCCAATTGTCACAGGGTACGCACATTCTGAAGATGGGTTAATGAGCACCTTTGATCGTGGTTATTCAGAAATGACATTTAGCCGTATTGCTGTATTAAGCCAAGCAAAAGAAGCGGTGATCCATAAAGAATTCCATTTAAGCAGTGCTGATCCGCGTTTAGTAGGTGAAGATAACGCGGTACCGATTGGTCGGACTAACTACGATGTGGCAGATCAATTAGCTAATTTAGGAATGGAAGCCATTCATCCAAAGGCGGCTAAAGGTTTACGTCAAAATAAAATTGCGTTACGTGTTAAAAATACATTCGAGCCAGAACATAAAGGCACTTTAATTACAGGGGATTACGTAAGTGATAAACCCTGTGTTGAGATCATAGCGGGTTGTAAAGGTGTTTACGCTATTGAAGTGTTTGATCAAGATATGGCGGGTAATATTTCTCAAATTGACCAAGATATTTTACGTATTATCCAACGCTTTAAAGGGCACGTGGTCTCTAAAGATATTAATGCCAATACCATTACACATTATTTATCTACAAACCTGAAAACAGTGAAGCGAATTCATCGGGCGTTAGAAGAGCAGCTTGATGAAGCAGAAATCAAACAACAAAAAGTGGCTGTTGTATCGGCTATTGGCAGTGACATGCAGGTGCCTGGTATTTTGGCTAAAACAGTAAAAGCGTTAGCAGATCAAAATATCAGTGTATTAGCTATGCACCAATCCATGCGTCAAGTGGACATGCAATTTTTAGTAAACGAAAGCGATTATGATCAGGCCATTCGCAGCCTGCACAGTTGTTTAGTTGAAGTGCATGATCACGGAGATGCCATATGTTTGGCATCATAAAGAAACCCTGATGTTATAAATATGTGAGTTCTTTGCCGCTGCTCATGGCAGCGGATGAAGAAATTGTACTGACCGATGGGTGTCAATCACTATGATTGAGCCCCCCCTAGAGAAAATAATTCCCACAATAAAAGTATGCTTATAATTAAGTACTGACTATCGACCCAGAGAATAGCTATGCTATTTTACCTGCTATCCGGTAGTAGATATGCCTCAAGTGTATAAAGAGGCTGAAGTGCACAGGCACCCGCAAAGAAAATATATTAAGTGACCCTGTTATGCAGCCATTGCATAGCCATAAACATTTCAAATTGCCCGTGGGCGGTAAATCCTCAAGCGCTGTTCCTCCATAACCTCCCCAATTTTATGACTTGTTTTTTAACGTAGAAATTTCACAAGGCTCAAATATCTGAGCTAAGCTTAAGCAAACCATAATGAGATGTATCATGCAAAGTGCTCCTCCACATGACAAAGAAGCCCAGCGCTTAAAAGAGCTATTGCGACTAGAAGTGTTGGACACAGAAGATGATCTCATCCTAGATGAGTTGACTGAACTTGCCAGTCATATATGTGGCACACCCATCTCTTTAATTAGCTTGATTGATTTTGATCGACAATGGTTTAAATCCAGAGTCGGTTTGGCCGCCCATGAAACACCAAGGGAATTAGCGTTTTGTGCCCATGCCATATTGCAAGATGATGTATTTGAAGTCCCAAATGCATTAGAAGATAAGCGTTTTTTTGATAACCCTCTCGTTACAGATGATCCTGATATTCGGTTTTACGCAGGAGCCCCCTTAGTGACCAGAAACGGATTACCGATTGGCACCTTATGCGTTATTGATAAGCAACCTCGCCACCTAAATACCGGTCAAAAGCGAGCCCTTGAAATACTGGCTCATCAAGTAATAGGGCAATTAGAATTACGGCTAAATTACAAAAAACTGCAACGTGTGGACAAAGAACGTGAAAAAATATTTTCAGTAATTGGGCATGATTTACGTTCACCTTTTACCAGTGTGTTGGGTTTTGCTAAGCGGTTATCGCAAAAATCCCATGAGCTAAGCCCAGAAAAAACTCAGGACCTTGCCAATGGTGTTTGGTCTTCTGCCTTACAGGTTTATCAAGTATTAGAAGAGTTAATGCAATGGACACAGCAACGTATTGGTCGAACCCATTCTGATCCGAAAGTCCGCTTAATTTCCCCCATGATCGATGAAAGTATCCGCTTCTTGAATGACGGTTTTTTATTAAAGAAAATTACCTGCGTTAATCAAATTCAATCTGACGTTTCGCTATTGGTAGACAGTGCGATATTTAAAACCATTATTAGAAACATACTAGCCAATGCTATTAAATACTCCCCGATACAAGGGAAAATAGAAATTACCTTTGAGGCGCAGGAGAATGTTGGTGTGGTGATAATTGAGGATCAAGGCCAAGGGGTGCCAACACATTTATTAGGGCAATTATTTAACGATAGTGTTACCAGTACACCAGATACATCCGGTGAAATTGGAACGGGTATCGGCTTAAGTCTGTGCGCGGAATTGGTGGCTACGCAAAATGGTAAAATCTGGGTCGACCCTGATTACACCCAAGGTGCGCGAATTAAAATACAATTCCCCATGCAATAACCAGTGGTTTTATCCCTGTGGCACTGGGGAACTCATACATATGCTTTTTAATTTATCTGGCTTCAGTAAAGATACTTGATGATATTCTAATTTTATCCAACCTAATTCAGCCCACTGCAATAACAACTTAGAAACAGACTGCCTTGAAACCCCAAGCATGTGAGCAATGTCTTGCTGGTTAATGTTAAGTCCTTCTTTGGATGCATTTTGTAGTTCCAATAGGCGGTTGGCTAAACGTTCAGGTAAGGGTTGAATGGTAGCTTGTTCGGCTAAATTCATTGCTGTGCGAACACGCTGGCACAATTGTCGGGTAATGGCCTTTAGTGCGTCAAGGTCATTCATTATGTGGGTTTCGAAAGCCAATTTAGGGATGATGATCACCTGACACACTTGAGTGGCTTCGCAATCATGGGTGCGAGCAATGCCATCCAGTAGTGATATCTCCCCAAACCAATCACCAGCTTGTAAATATTTTAAGGTCAGCGCTTTACCTGTACTACTCATGGCGCTGACCTTAATTTTTCCGGAAAAAATTCCGTAATAACCAATAGCATCGCCACCTCGGTGTTGTAAGTATTGCCCTTTATTTAGCACTTTTATATAAGCACTTTGTGCAATGGCTTTGCGGTTCTCTGGGCTGGCCGCGGCAATACAGGGGTGACTTAGCAGGAGTTTGTTTTGGTCTGGGGTTAAATTTTCCATATATTGTCCAAAAATTGACAGAGTTTCACCTATATTCCATATAAGCTGAAAACATAATAATCAAGAGGTGCAGTATGAATACCCAAGCAAAACACCCAGTGAAAACCAGTGTAAGTTCAGAAGAATGGCAACTTCGCCAAGACCTTGCTGCATGTTACAACCTTGTTGCACATTATGGCTGGGATGACTTAATTTTTACTCATATTTCAGCGCGTATTTCAGGGCCAGAGCATCATTTTTTAATTAACCCATACGGTATGATGTTTGATGAGATTACCGCGTCTAGCTTGGTAAAAGTAGACCTAGAAGGGAATAAAGTCTTAGATACTGGGTATGACATAAACCCAGCAGGCTTCACAATCCATAGTGCCATTCACGAGGCCCGTGAAGACGCAAAAGTAGTACTGCACTTGCACACCAATGCAGGGGTGGCGGTATCGGCACAAAAAGAGGGTTTATTGGCAATATCGCAGCAATCTTTATTTCCGTTATCTGGGCTGTCTTATCATGAATATGAAGGGGTAGCCCTAAGGGAAGATGAAAAAGCCCGCTTACAACATGACTTAGGTGAAACAGACTTCATGATCTTGCGTAACCATGGTTTGCTAACGTGCGCTGAAAGTGTCGCAGATGCGTTTTTGAATATGTATATCTTACAGCGGGCCTGCGAAATTCAATTACTTGCGCAATCAGGTGGTAATGAATTAACGCCAATACCAGCGGGTATTGTGGATGGGATTCAAGCTTCAGCTAAAAAAGTCACCCATAATGCTGGCGGTGGCTTAGCTTGGCCAGGTTTGCTGCGCAAGCTTGATCGAATGGGTGCGCCGTACAAAGAGTAGGGTCAAACACTGCGGATTAGCTTTTGTATTAAAAAGCTAATCCGCACACAGCCAATACTAAGTAAGAAATTCCGCACGGGTATGTACATTGCTCTTAAATATACCCCCTAGCGCCGTAGTACTTGTATGAGAATGGGTATCCATCACCCCACGAGACTTCACACAAAAATGAGTTGCATCTATAGAAACGGCAACGTTTTCGGTTTCTAACAAAGTTTGCAAACTGATTAAAATTTGCTGAGTTAGTCGTTCTTGTACTTGTGGGCGTTGTGAGAAAAAGCGCACCAAACGGTTAATTTTAGATAACCCAATGATTTTAGTTTTAGGGATATAGGCCACCTTGGCAAAACCATCTATGGTGACAAAGTGGTGTTCACAGGTGCTGTTCAAATGTATATCACTGACCTTTACCATCTCATCCACTTGCATTTTGTTTTCAATAACCGACATTTTTGGAAAGTTGACATAATCTAGGCCGCCAAAGATTTCACTTACATACATTTTAGCTATGCGGTGAGGGGTTTCACTTAGGCTATCGTCTGTAAGATCCAGCCCTAGGGTTTCTACAACCGTTGTCATGGCTGTTTTAATAGCAGCGTATTTTTCATCGCTTGAAAGTGGATTTGCTTTCATGGGGGTTTCTAATCCCCGCGCGACTAAAGTATCGCGAACGAGTTTGGCTTCATCTGAGATCATTAGTGTTCGGCTCCAGTGTTAGATTTTCTCTTTGCCAAAGTTAAAGAAACCGAATCGGCAAAACGCAGTGCATGGGGTTTATCTATGGTGACTTGGGCAAACGTCACCGATGAATGCTGGCAGCAGATATCTAAAACATCCGATACCAATTTTTCTAATAACTTAAAGCGGCCACCTTCTACCAAGGCAATCATGGCTTTGGTGATGGTTTTATAATTTAGCGCACCTTCCACGTGATCGGTCAAACACAAGTGGCTAGCTGGGTAGTGGATTTCTGCATTAATAATCACATCTTGCTGCTTTTCTTGTTCTTCTGGATTAAAGCCAATAAAAGTGCGCAGGCGTAAATTTTTAATATTAATAATGGCTGTTTGGTCAGGCATCATGGCTTTTCTCAAAGTATTTAAGCTAATACGCTATGGTAATGGATTTGGATGTGTTTGTGACGACTTTATGAATATTGAGCAAAATTATCCATATTAAGGAGGTAAATCCCAAGTCTATCTTAGTGTTAATGGCGCTAATTCATATTGATGGCTGAGTTATGGTCAGTTTATAGGTGGAATAAGTGATTAACGAACATAAGCCCAAATTTACAGTAAGGTTTGACTTTTGATGTGGTGATGATGGGTAGGAGAAACTTTGGAAATGAAAGGGGTGCATGCTTAATGTGAAAACAAAAACGCCCTGAAATTCAGGGCGTTTTTGTTGCTTAGCTTAGTTTTACTTCAATGCATTCAACATTGGTATTAAATAGCAAGATAGTATCGCCGGAAACATAAGCGTCCACAATTTGCACTCGATTACCTGAACTATTATGAACCACTTCAACCCAATCGCTGGCGGTTGGGGAGCTATTAGTAGTGGCGTAAATGCAACCGGTTAATGTACCAATAACCAAGATCTTATCTGTACTTGCGATTTTTGTCGCTATATCTCCTGTGTTGGAAAAACTAGGTAGGCCAGAGTAACTGCCCCAAGTGTCTCCATCACTACTGCTGAAGTTTGAACTGCCAACAACAATAAATAGATTTAATAATGGTGACCACGTTATATCCCTAAAGCCGTTAGTTGGAAAGTTACTATTTGAAATAACCGTAGCACGATTGGATGCATCAAAGCTCACCAACTTTTGTGCATTAGTCGTATAAATGATTTTATTATTACCGCCTGTTCCATACTCGGTTAAGAAACCGGATTCACGTTCAATAGTTGAGTATTTGTAGGTGTCATTAGTGAGGTAGTAAAGGGATGAATCACCTGAATTATGCTGAGTCTCTGGATAGTTACGAACTGTCATTAAGGTATCGCCAGATACTACCGCAGAGCCAATATTTGCAGGTGCTTCAACACCCGGTGCTACATTCCAAGTCAACCCGTCAGTTGAACAGGCAAGGAAACCATCTAAGTAAGGAACGTTGGCACTGGTATATTTTGTCTGGTATGCAGAAATATAAAAATTGCCTTTATAAAAATATACGGCGGTTAAACGTACTCCCGCTGGAATAAACTGGCATAAACTATTTAGAGTAAATGCAGCGCTCCATGATTTACCATTATCGGTACTACGATAAATACTTCCTGCATTTTGAATTGCAAGTAAGACTGCATTGCCATTACTTGCGGATGAATAATAGTAACTACCAGGTAATCCAGAGCTGGTGGTTGTTAATACCACTTGAATATTCTGTGCATTTTCTGGTTGCGCTTCTTGTACGCCATTTGCTACCACACTTATTTCACCGGAAATCGCACCGGCAGGCACCGTTGCCTGTAAAGATGTGGCAGAGGTGACAGTGGCAGTAGCAGAAATAGCAGCCGTTTCAGTTAAAATCTCAGAGGTGCTTGAAGCACTTTGGAAAACTACCAAGGTATTACCAATGCTGGAGAAATTTGTACCTTTAACGGTTAATGTATTTCCTGTGGTGACCAACATAGGAGAGCATTCGGTAACGGTAGGAACTTGCTGAACTGTGAAACTTTGCTCAGATGCTTCACTGACTATACCGTGGCAAGAGATAGTAATAGGGCCGTTCGTAGCATCGCTTGGAACAGTAACGGTTAATGTTGTGCCATCGGCAGAGGTACTTTGTACCACGGCGTTTACAGGACCATTAGCACCGGAAAAATTTACAACAGGTTGATAAAATTCAGTGCCTGAAATGGTTATAGTGCTGTTAACGCCAGCAATAATAGGATTAATTTCAGAAATTGTAGGCTGTAATTGTATCGTCAACGGGGTAGACGGAAGACCTTGCTCGCCGTTGCAAGTAAGGGAGATAGGGCCAGAGCTTGCACCTTCTGGCACTTCGACAGTTATGGAGCCATTACTAGCACTGCTGGCAGCTATGCTTTTATTACCAGTAAATACCACTGTATTTTCTGCTGCGTTAGTTGCAAAAAAGCTGCCTGTAATGGTTAAGGTTTTGTTGATACCGACAGGGTTAGGTGAAAATCCAGTGACTTGTGGGAACTTAGGCATGAAGTTATGCAAGCTGCTGATAATGGTTTCACCGTCTTGGGTTTTAATTTCCGCTTGGAAGTAGTACGTCTTACCATTTTGTAGGCTATTCGAATTAATATTAAGGCTGAAACTTTCATCATTAATGCTTGCTGTATATAAATCGTTATAAATAGGATTGCTTGATAATCCATAGCGAAAACTAGCAGAGGCAATGTTTAAGTCGCTACCATTTCCAATGTTGCAGGTTAATGTTGTGGTCGATATTCCGAGATCAGATTGACACGTAAGGTATGGTAATTCTGAATTGTCAATGTTCAAAATTGAGTTAAAACCATTTCCAGAAGTAGCAATAGTAGAGAAATACAAAGTGTGTTCTGACGGGTCGACTGAAATTAATTGGGGATTACCGTTTGCTTCAATAACCGAATCATCAATCGTTAATGCACCTGTATTTTGATTAATGGCATACGTATAAATATTACGAGGTGGATTTTGTTGGAAACTCCAAGTAGAAAATATTCTTAGATTGTTTTTTGTAATGCAACCTAAAGTTGCCCCAATTGGGGTTGCCACAGGAGAGTTGCTCATTTCAGTGAGTGTAGTGCTTGTCGTATTTAAATTATAACAAGACAAGCAATATTTAGGGCTTGGTGCTCCGTATAAAAAAGCTTGTTCGTTTTCCAAAACATAGACATAGCTTTTTAGACTAAAAACCCCATAAGGGAATTTAGTATTTGTGGCTAAAGACTGTTTCAGAATAGGTGCAGCGCCTGTATCAGTGTTTAGTGAATATAAGGTTACAAACCCTGTTTCAGATTGATTGTAAATTGAAGAAGATGTAACGGCCAAACAATCCCCTTCATTTAGAACAGATATGTGATTAGCATTACCCAATGTTGATATTTTAAATTGAGTTTGTTCGGTTAATAGGCCCGTTTCATTATTAAATTGAAAACTGTGAATAGCACTAGGATTTGCACCGTTATTACTAGTTAATACTTCTAGTGTATAAATAAATTCACCATTGTTAGATATAGTAAATCTATTAGAATTAGTTGAAGTCGCCTGAGATACAGCGGCTGTACCAATGCTTCCGTCAGTTGCTATGGAAAATACATAAACATGATAATCTGCATTTGCAAATAACCATTTCCCATTGGGGTGGATGATTAAATCGCGAACGGCTTCTGCTCCGGGGCATGTAAAAGAGGTGCCAACTTGAGACAAGGCACCTGTATTTGCATCTCTACTATAACAACTGATTTCCCCGCCATGATATGGAGCATTGTTTGTCATATATGCGTATGAGCCATCGGCTGAAAAAACCAGTCCAGAAATGCGTGCACCAACTGAACCGCTACCTTCTGGGTATGTGTTATTTGTAATTGACATCTTTTTCCCTTGTTTATTTACGATAAATAGCTTATTTATGAATAATTATTGTTTGTATACTAATATTTTTTTATTAAAACAAAAAGATAAATATGTAAAACATAAGTAATTATAAAAAACATAATCCTCAGTTGGTTGATTAACTTGCTCATGGATCCAAAATGGAAAATAAGTTAGTCTAATTTTATTAATATTAAATTTTTGGTGTTTAAGATTTAACATGTTTATCACTCCAACTTTATTTGGTGCAAATATTTCAGGGGTTAATCGCCACGTGATATGCAGGTGTAAAATTTTTAGTTTATCTAGTGAGATATTAGACACACAAGGTAATGTTCTGGCCAAGCAAGTACGAATTAGTTGGTGGCGGTTGTCTTTTAATATAAAAACGGAAGAAGGCAGTTATAAATTTTTTTAAAAAACTAGGGCAATATTATTTAGAACATGAGGGTGGAGACGTTTTTTTTACCCATAACACCATGGGATTTTATAATGAAAAAATGCAAGCGGTAACGGAATTAAATCATACCAAGAAGTTTGGCAATTGTTGGCAACTTAATTTATTAATAGATAAGCATAAATCGGCTTTAGTATTAGCCAGTGTGACTATGTGTAAATTAACTCCTGCAGTATATTAGTGAGTCAGGCAATCTGACTCACAGGTTGATTAACCCCTATAAATGTTGTAAAAAATTTAAAATCTTTTCGTTCATCCAATCCGGGCATTCCACATTGGTCATGTGACCACAATCATCTTTGTGTTCATGTTTTATGTTTGGAATATGGTCAGTAAAGTATTGACTGGTCTTACAAAAAATATGATCTTTTTCTGCGGTGATGACCAATGTTGGGCAAATTATTTGTTTCAACAGATCTGTTCTTGGGTCGCTGTCGTTATAAAAGCTACGGACAAATTCCCCAATGCTTTTACCGTTACCGTCTTTCATAATATCTAAGCATTTTGCAAACAGCTCGTCACTGTTTTTAGCTGTAGCGACACCTGCGAACAGTGGGCCTGAATAGTGTTTTAGCCCTGCGATCATGATAGGCCAATCGTAATCTTCAAAACTGCGGGCCAGTTTTTCTATGGCTTGTTTGTTTTCATCTTCGGGTAAGTTACTAAATTGGGTGGTGGGACTGGTATTACAGAGTATTAATGATAATAAACGCTTGTCATCGGCGGAGTTGGTTGCATATTGCATGGCGTAGCGTGTAGCAATCATACCACCTGTACTATGGCCCATTAGATGGAATTGTTTTAAACCTAGGTGATCGGCAAAGGCGTGCAAGTCATCCACACAGGTTTCTATGTTGTAGTTGGTAGGTTCGCCTGTAATCGTGGTTAAGCCGTGGCCGCGGTAATCCAACGCAATGACGCGATAGTGCTTGCTTAATGCTTCTGCGATGCCTGTGTCCATCCAGTAGGCGCTGTGTTGGGATAGACCATGCAGGGCGATGATGGGTTCGCCTGTTCCCATTTCTTGGTAATGGAAGGAAACATTGTGGTGTTGAAAAGTCGGCATATTCAAATCACTATTTTATTTTTATCCAAGGACTATTACTAAGTTTTGCTGCAAGGTCAAATCACAGGGTTAAATGTAGTGCTATGGGGTAACGTGATGTCATAGCCTGAGTAGCCTTGGGCGGAAACACCTTGTCGGAGAGTCTACCTATCTGCGGGTGCGGTTAATGCCCGCTATTTGGGCTGAGATTTTCAATTCTGGCTATGTTGGACGGGTATTGAACTTATGCACTCTAAGTATAGGTGATTAGAACGGATTACCTTGCTTTATGGATTTTTTAAGGTGACACATAAGTTTCGTTAAAGTAAAATACGCGCCACATTTTATCTTATGGAGTAGATCATGAAGGGACTTCCTTTAACACTTGCTTTTTTAGCGCTACCAGCGTTTTCAGCCCCACAATTATCTAGTGAAATTCAAGCTGGTGACGTTTGGTTAACTGCTGGCGTTAGTCAGTCAGATGCAGATTGGGATCTGAAAAACCCTGATACGGGGGTGACATTCTCTGATAAGCAGTCTAGTGATGAGTTTATAGTAAGCAGTTTATTTGCTCTAGATAATAATAGTGATTTCACTCCTGTTATTGGTTTTTCATTTAAAAATGAAAAAGAAGACGACGATACCTCTAAAATATTTTCAGGGAAACTAGGTGCTTTAAAAAAGACATCAAGTGGTAAAAATATAGGTTTATTTGTTGAGTATAATCATAGTGATAACCCTGATGCCACAAGAGGCTCCTATGGTGCTGAGCTAATATTACAAACTAGTGATAAATTAAGTAAAATCAATAATCAATTAGAATTATCAATGGATATTCCAAAGGCAGAAGGAATAAATAAAGGCGGGAGAACGCTTGCGGTAATAAATACTTTAAAGATTTCATCTAGTGATGAGGTTGATTTAGAACTGTTCGCAGGTATTGGAGTTATTAGTGATATTAATTCTAAAACTGTAGACACAAAAGCCAAGAGCGACCCGTTTTTTGGTTTAGGTGGTAAAGTATATTTTAACCTTGATAAAAGCCTAACGGTAGCGGCAGGCATTTCTAAAGCGTTTGCGGGCGCTACTTACAGCGACTCTTTTGGTAACAAAGTAAACGCGGATCTTGACGATACTTCTTTTGGATTCCAGTTGATTAGCCGATTCTAATAATAATCAATTTCAAAGAGCATAAGCCCACTTAATCGTGGGCTTTTTTGTGCTCATCAAGTTGCCGATTTAATTCCGTCTCCATGGTCAGTGGTGATGTTGTATTGCGTGCTAATAGGCGATACATCACAGGCACAATCACCAAAGTGAAGATGGTAGAGGCAATAATACCGGTTAATACCACAATGCCAATCACCATACGGGTTTCAGCACCTGCTCCAAACGATAAAATCAGTGGCACCGCGCCAAAGGCAGTGGTGATGGCGGTCATAAGTATGGGGCGTAATCGAATGCTGGCAGCTTGGATAATGGCGTCATCAAATACCATGCCTTGATCCCGTAATTGATTACAAAACTCTACGATGAGTATGCCGTTTTTAGCGGTTAGCCCCACCAGCATAATCAAACCAATTTGCGAGTAAATATTCAGGGATTGCCCAAACACATACAGCCCAATTAATGCGCCGATCATGGCCATGGGAACCGTGAGCATGATTACAAAAGGGTGAATGTAACTTTCAAATTGCGCCGCCAATACTAAAAACACCACCACAAGGGCAAGTGCAAATATAAAGTAAATGGATTGCCCGCTGCTTTGTAGGTCTTGAGATTGCCCCTTGTAACTAATGACGGCTTGCGCTGGTAAGTGAGTATTGGCGAGGCTGTTTAAGTAGTTAATGGCTTCACCTAATGTGTAGCCCTCAGCCAAACTGGCTTTTAAGGTAATAGCGCGCACACGATTATAACGGTTGAGTTTGCTTGCATCAGCTTGTTCGGTAATGGTAACTAAGTTAGCTAAGGGAATAAGTTCGTTGTTAAAACGGCTGCGAACGTAGATGTTTTTCATATCCAGAGGGCTGGTTTGCAAGCTTCTTTCACCCTCTAATATGACATCGTACTCTTCACCGCGCTCTAAAAAGGTTGTAACACGACGAGAGCCTTGTAAGGCTGCTAAGGTATTACCAATTTCTTTTGCGCTTACTCCTAAGTCGGCGGCTCTTTGTGTGTTGATATTAATCAACACTTGCGGTTTGGTTTCTTTGTAATCGTGGTCTAGGCCAATGAGTTTTGGATTGGCGGCGGCTTTTTCCAGCATGATGTCACGCCATTGTGCTAATTGTTTGTAGTCGCTACCACCTAATACAAATTGAACGGGTTTACCGATACCACGACCCAAAGCTTGACGCATGATGGCAAAGGCACGAACCCCGGCTAAATCGCTTAAGCTTTTATTAATTCGCCCCATAACCTGTGTGGCGGGTGGGCGTTCGCTCCAATCTTCCATTACGACGATGACAAATCCGCCGGAATAGTCTGAGCTTGAGCCGAAGCTGCGGGGAGTGCGCACTAATAGGCGCTTGATAATACCTTCATCTACCATGGGCATGAGGCGCTTTTCAATTTCATCCATGTAGTTTTTTGAATAATCGTAACTGGAGCCTTCTGGGGCAGATACGGCGATAAAGAATCCACCACGATCTTCTTTTGGTGTGAACTCACTGGGGACGTGTTGGAATAACCACACACAAACGAATAATGCACCGATTAACAACCCAATGGTACGTTTGGGGCGGTTAATGGCTCGCTGTAAATAGGCTTGGTAATGTTCGCGCAGTTTATCTAAGGCCGCGTTTGTTTTTTGTGTAAGACGGTTGGGTTTTTCTTTGGCGTGTAATAAACGCGAGCACATCATGGGGGAAAGGGATAACGCCACTAAAGAAGAAAACCCCACTGCCGCTGACATGGCTACGGCAAACTCTGTAAACAGTTTACCTAGGTCGCCCTCTAAAAAAATGATGGGTAAAAATACGGAAATTAATACTGCGGTGGTGGCTAGTATGGCAAAGGACACTTGCTTTGCCCCAAGGTACGCGGCGACTAATGGCGGCTCTCCTTGGTCGATGCGACGATGAATATTTTCCAGCATAACAATGGCATCGTCTACTACCATTCCAATGGCAAGAATGAGTGCCAGTAACGTGAGCAGGTTAATGGTGAAGCCTAACATGTATAAAATGATAAACGTGCCCATTAACGACACGGGCACTGTAATTGCGGGAATGAGTGTGGCGCGAACATTTCCTAAAAAAATGTAAATCACTAATATGACCAAGGCCATGGCAATGAATAAGGTGTGATACACCTCTTTGATGGATTGCTCGATAAATACTGAGCTGTCATAGCTGCGCAAGAGTGCCATGCCTTCAGGCAGTTCAGGGTTAATTTGATCTAATAATGAGCGTGCTTTGCGTGCTACCTCTAGAGTATTGGCGGTGCTTTGTTTGGTGATGCCTAAACCCACCATGGGGACACCATTGCCACGAAATGATTTGCGGGTTTCATCCGCACTGAGTTCAACGCGCGCCACATCTTTTAATCGAATGGCATCGGTGTTATTGCCAATGACCAATTGGCCAATTTGCTCAGGGGTTGGATAAGCCCGCTCTAGACGAACGGTAAATTGACGTTGGTCCGATTCTATCGTACCTGCGGGTAACTCAATATTTTCACGGCGCAGGGCATCTTCAATGTCGACAATGGTTAAGTTACGGGCGGCTAGGGCTTTGCGGTCAATCCATACTCGTAATGCGTAATTAAGACCACCGCCTACTCTTATGCGGGCAATGCCATCAAGTACGCTAAAGCGGTCAACCAAATAGCGATTGGCGTAGTCGGTGAGTTCAAGCATGTTCATGCGATCACTGACTAAGTTAAACCACATAATGGTGTCGTCATCGGCACCGGCTTTGGTTACTTCCGGTGGTTCGGCGTCATCGGGTAGGTTATTGAGTATTCGTGATACTCGGTCGCGTACATCGTTGGCGGCGGCGTCTATGTTGCGGCTAATATTAAATTCAATAGAGATGCTTGAGCGACCATCTTCACTGGATGAAATAATGTTTTTGATGCCCTCAATGCCTGATATGCGGTCTTCAATTAATTGGGTAATACGCTGCTCGACTATGGCGGCAGCGGCCCCTGTGTAGTTCGTACGAATGCTCACGACAGGGGCGTCGATGTCTGGGTATTCTCTAAGCGGTAAGCGATCAAATGCCACTAAACCAAAGGCCAAAATCAATAAACTAATAACCGAGGCCAATACTGGGCGCTTTACCGACATGTCGGTAATGATCATGTTTTGTCTCCCCGCCAAGACTCAACTTGGGTTTTAACTTTAGCCCCGGGCTTCACCTTGAGTAAACCTTGCCAAACAATGTTATCCCCTTGTTTTAAGCCTTTTATAACTTCGACTTTGCCATTTTGGCGCAAACCAATTTCTATTTGTTGCTCTTTTGCCACCATGTGGTCTGTGATTTTATACACTAGGTGTTGATCAGCGCGCATGAATACCGCTTCTTCTGGCAACATAAGGCTGGTGCGTTGTTGATTGATGATGTCTAGGGTTAGCAGCATGCCGGGCCTAAGTAGGCGCTGTGGGTTGTCAATTTTCGCGCGCACTTTAATGTTGCGGGTGCTGGGGTTAACACGGGAATCCAGTGTGACGATTTCACCTTTAAAAATGTGTTCAGGGTAGGCCACGCTATGAGCATCTAATACCTGACCCACTTTTATCCTTGGGAGGTAGATTTCGGCTAAATCAAAATCCATTTCTAAATGATCCACTGAGTCCAAGGTAGTGATTTCGTCACCGGGTTTTAACAGCGTGCCTACGCTGATATTGCGCAGCCCTAGTAACCCGTCAAAGGGTGCTTTAATAACGCGATCTTTAAGTGTGGCTTGTACTTGGGCTATGCGCCCACGGGCGGTATCAATGGATGACTGTAAACGGTCCAGTTCCGATGCAGAGACGGACTTTTGTTTTACAAGTTTTTCAATGCGTTTGTATTCACGCTGTTGCTCGGCCAGTTCAATTTTAGCAATACTGAGTTGAGCTAATTCTTCTTCATTGGCGAGAGTAATGAGAGTCTCACCTTTTTGTACAAACTGCCCTTGTTTGAAATGAATATTACTGACTTTTTCAGTGACACTGGCAGTTAAGGTGACAGATTCGGCGGCACGAGCACTGCCTAGGGCCTCAAGGGATGCTTTAATTTGACTTGGTTGGACTTCAAATAGCACAACAGGAGCGGCTCTTTGGGCACGGGGTTGAGTTTGAGTATTATGATAATAGCGCCATACCACGGCAGCTATTATCAGTATGAGCACGCCAAACGCCAATTTGCGTAACATAACATATCCTAAAATGAAAAATGGCCAGCCTGATTAAGGGCGGTATCTGGGCCAAGTTTATATGATGGCAGATGAGACAGGTAGTTTCGCAGCACTCTGTTTGTGCAGATAGCAAACATCTAAGCCATATGGATCAAACCTAAGGTTTTCAGTGTACGGGTTTGTGGGCAATAAAGTCCCATAGGATCATGGTTTTGTCTCATTAGCGCTTTACTCTTATCAAGGATTCTTCTTAAATAGCCCCGCATTTACAAGATTTAGGAGCCCACATGGCGTTATTAAACACAGTAGACCCAGATGGCCTATTAGAATATTCAGTGGTATTTACAGATCGTTCGTTAAATCACATGTCGCAAACCTTTCAGGGAGCGATGCGTGACATCTCTAGTACTTTAAAACAAGTTTATGGGGCTCAAGGTGTTGTTGTTGTGCCCGGTGGCGGCACTTATGGTATGGAAGCCGTAGCTCGTCAGTTTGCGCAAAATAAAAAATGTTTAGTGATTCGCAATGGCTGGTTTAGCTATCGTTGGACGCAAATTTTTGAAATGGCAGGCTTACCAAGTGAAGAGACCGTACTTAAAGCTCGTAAAATAGCCGATGGCCCGCAAGCGCCGTTCGCACCAGCGCCTATCGAAGAAGTCGTAGCCACTATCAAAGCACAAAAGCCTGATATGGTATTTGCCCCCCATGTAGAAACCGCTTCAGGCATGATATTGCCGGATGATTATATTCAGCAAGTCGCCGCTGCAGTTCATGAGGTTGGTGGCCTATTTGTATTGGATTGCATCGCATCCGGTACGGTGTGGGTAGATATGCAGGCTACAGGTGTGGATATTTTAATCAGCGCGCCGCAAAAGGGTTGGAGTGCATCTCCTTGTGCTGCATTGGTGATGTTAAGTGATAAGGCGCTGGCGGTTTTAGAGGGCACTACCAGTAATAGCTTTGCTTGTGACCTGAAAAAGTGGCAACAAATCATGCAAGCCTATGAAAACGGTGGCCATGCTTATCATGCCACTATGCCAACGGATGCATTGACCCAGTTCCGCGATACTATGATGGAAACCAAAGAATATGGCTTTGAAAAAGTAAAAGCCGAGCAGTTAGAACTAGGACAAAAAGTGAGAGCCATGCTGGAAGCTCGTGGCATTCAATCGGTGGCGGCTGAAGGGTTTCAAGCGCCAGGGGTAGTGGTGAACTACACTGCTGACGCAGATATGCAAAACACCAAGAAGTTCGCAGCACTTGGCATGCAAGCCGCAGCAGGCGTGCCGTTAATGTGCGACGAAGGGGATGATTTTAAGTCGTTTCGTATTGGTTTGTTTGGTTTAGATAAGCTACATAACATAGATCGCACAGTCACCAACCTTGAACAGGTTTTAGATAAAATGAACTAGACCTCTGATAATAAAGAAGATTTTAGGCCCTTTCATGTTGAATGAAGGGGCTTTTTTTTGCATGAGAACCTGATTGGCAGATTATGCAGTTCATTACTATTCTTAACCATAGAAGACATCTTGAAAAATATATCTGAATGAGATCAATGCATGCCACACAAAGAGCTTGGCCCTGAATTTGTACTGGCCTTGCGGTTATTGGAACATAAAAACTATCCAGAACTGACCCATCAGTTGGTCTGCCTATTGTTGGAATATGAAGGCATTGAAGACGTTGCGTGTTATGAAATTTTTAGTTTGGCCCGTGCTAGTAAAGAAGGTCAGGATTTTTCCTCGCGGCGTTTCCCCGTATCATTAGATGATAATGTATCAGATGAATATACTCAGCTAATCGATAACGTGGTTCAGAAGTATTATGGAGGTGTGCACCAATTAGAGCATGATAACCAAGCTTTCCTTGTGTTTGATATTTGCGAAGGGGTAAAACCACGGCGACTAGTGATTGCAAAAGGCAATGTGCTTAATGAAGAGTTAAATATTATTACTGGGTTGTTTTGTATCTATGAGCGATTAGTGATTTTGCTTGATTCAAAGGAACGAGATAATTTAACCCATTTGCGCAATCGCCAAACCATGGATGTCATACTTGCTCAGGTGTTTGATTTTTATCAGAAAAAAGATCTTTCAAAAGAAGAAAAATTCTCATGGCTAGCCATTTTAGACCTTGATCATTTTAAAGAGGTAAATGATACATTTGGCCATTTATATGGGGATGAAGTATTGATCACGTTTTCTCGATTAATGGAGAAATCATTCCGGCATACCGACTTTATATTTCGCTATGGTGGCGAAGAATTTCTAGTGATTGTTAATCGTGCGACTAAAGAACAGGCTGAAAAAGCATTGCAGCGTTTCAGAAAGTCGGTCGAGGATTATGATTTTTCATTTGGGAAAGTGACCGTCAGTATTGGGTTTACTTTTTTAAATCCAGAAGTTGGTCAGCGGAGTTTATTAGAGTTAGCAGATTCCGCCTTATATGGAGCTAAAAATAAAGGGCGGAATCAAGTTGTCTATAATGATCTTCAGGATAGCACGATAGAAAACTCTAATGATGTGGAATTGTTTTAACATTAGAGTGAATGAATTCAGCGCAATATTGATATAAACCACTAAAGCAAAATTATTAAAAATTCAAACTCAGCCATTACTTGTATTATAAGTTAACAGTCATTAAGTACCTTCCTATAAATTATACCTTCAATACATATTATTAATTGCACAGTTCAACTTTGATGATGCATATGTATGGATTTATAGTGGAGTTTACTTGTTAATTACATTGAATTTATATATGTTTCCACGTATTAAAATACGAGTAAAAATCATGAAAATTCTATGGGTGCTACTGCTATCTGCTACTGCTCAGGCAAATGAAATCGTATTTCCAAATTATTCAGTGGTAGCAGAAGATAAGCCTTATTTATCTCAAGATGTGAATAATACGAATATTATATATACAGAGGAAAATAAACAGCATGCAGAGCATACAGCAGGCTTTGAAATGTTGTTGCAGCCAATCTATGAAGACACATTTGGTTACCAAATGGATACTCAGTTATCCGTAGGGCTTATATCATCTTATAATCAAATCGCTAATGGGTTTTCTACTCAATTTCCGTCTAATCGCCAAGTTAATTATATGGGTGGGGCACAGCTGCCTGATTATTTTTCATCAAGTTCATGGTTGGATATGTTGCTGCTACATGAAACAGCACATAACTATCAGGTTAATGCTAAAGAAAATGTCGTATCCAGTAGCATGTTTAAAGTGTTCAGAAATGGCGGCATCTTCTTTCCGTTTTTTCCAGCGACTACACCTAATTTATTTGAATCTAGCTTTATGTTAGAGGGAAATGCTGTATTAAATGAATCGTGGCATGGTCGAGGCGGGCGACTTTATAGTGGGCGATACAGAGCAATGAATTATGTGCATGCAAAAGCAGGGAATTTAACAAAAGAGCGCATGTATAATCAAACTAAGAACTTTCCTTATGGTGAAGGCCATTACATATTTGGTTCGCAATATCAGTATTATCTCGCTGAAACATATGGCTTAGATACAACAAATAAGTATTTTAAGAATCGCTCGAAAAATTGGTATTTCCCTTTTACCGTCAATGAGCCAACCAAAGAAACATTTGGGGTAAATTTTAATACTACATTCTCAGCATGGGCTGAAAAAATGGAGTATGAAGCACGGTCAGTAAAATTAGCAGAAGGACATATTTTAGGCCGTTCAAAATATTACTCTGACATGAATACTAAGGATTCAGAAGTACTGTTTCTGACTATGGAGCGCGGTGTGAGTTCACCTAAGTTGTTCCAATATAATAAGCAAAATAAAACAATAAAATACGAAACAGCATCTCTTGCGTTGGGCCGTGTATTCCCTTTAGAAGATGGCTTTTATACGGTTAGTGCTCGCCATACTTCACCTTGGCGTATCACTCAGGGTTTGTTCGACGAAGATGGCATGATTAAGCCCGGTAGCGAAGGTAAAATTATTCAAGGCTATTTGAGCGATGGACAAGAAGTGTATTTTGACACAACCAAATCTTATGTTAGCCCTCAATTGTTTGTGGGTGACGAGTTCTATGCTGCGGTGAATTCATCGGTCATAGTTAAAGATGACCACTTATATTATTTTATTCAAAATGGGAAGAAGCGAACATTATTTCGCGATAAACAAGCCTTGTACACGCTAGATGGCTTTTACAGTATTGTGGCAGATGTTGATAGCAGTGGCGCTGTATATTTCATTGCTAATAGTAAAATGGGCAGCTCATTATATAAGGTAAATAACGGTAATGTGAGCCGTGTGCTGAATGCCGATAACGTAGTGGCTGCTAAATTAGCCGGTGACAATCAAGTGATTGTTGAGGCTATCTCTGCCGATGATTATTACTATGCTCTAATTGATCTAAATATTAGTGATGAAGACCCTTATGTAGTGAAGCTCATGTGGGACGACATCGAACATCCATTACATGATCGCCTTTCTAATTTTGATAAAGTTGAATCAATAGCACTTGATGAACCAATGGAATATGGTTTTTTTAATAACTTCAGTTACACAATGGGTAGTTTTATAGCAGGAGAAGATGAAAACGGAGATTCCTCTGCCAATTTATTTGTCACTTATTCAGATCCTTTGGGGTATAACGAACTGACATTAAAAGCCCAAAAAGATGGTTATCAAAGTCTTCTATTAGGTACTCGCTATAGTAATAATGAACATTTTATTTTATACGGGGTTGATGCCTTTTATGTGGCCGATAACGGACTTGAAGATGTGGCCGCTTTTGTTGATACCCGTGATTATGGAATAGCCTTAGATGTTAAATTACCTTTTCTGAAACAAGGCTATTGGGCGGGGCAATTACAAGTAGGTTATTATCAAGACTATATTGATTTAGATCGTGAACCTGTGTCGCTTAATGTTTCAGTATCTCGGCAGCAATCATTTGGTCATAGCTTTTATACAAATGAAATAGCGCATTCGAACTTTTTTGTCACCCATGATCGAGGGGATAATATAACTGGTTCTACGTTTGGCTTCTCCACGGATTTACCCTTGGAATTTTATGCAGGATTTAACGGAAAATATGCGGCGAGCGATTCCAATGCTAATCGTGCAGAATATCAGGGCGTTAAACTTGAAAGTAATGTGAGCTTTATCGGTAATGATCCAAGTAGTTTTCATATTCCTAGTTTATTGGGGGATGTATTTGCAAAACAAGTGACATATGGTGAAGTGAATTTATCTAAAGTATTTAATGGCTCAGCTTACTATTTTAAGTTTCCACTTTCATTGCAACGTGAGGCCGTGAGTATTGCTTATCGTCGCTATCAAATTGAAGGGGTTGATGGTGTGGCAGGTGTTAACGATGTGGAAATTAATCAGGCTTCTTTAGCGTTAAGTTTTGATGCTTCGATTGTGAATAAAGCGGTTGTGCGTTATGTACTTGAAATGGTACACAATGATAGTAAAGAGATTACAGATTCTAATTTCTTATTTGGACGTTTAGAAATACCATTTTAATGCCAGTCATGTTTCATGTGGCTCTGTGACATTTAATGATCACCAATGATGTGCAGCAAAGTAACTTTCTAAGTGATCAATTAAAGCTCGTACGGTGGGTGACAAGTGTTTTCGGGAAGAATATAAGGCGTAAATGCTAAGTGCTTTGGGCTTCCATTCTGGTAGTACATGAATGAGCCTACCATCCTTGATATAGCGATTAGCCAGATAAGTTGGTTGCATACTAATACCGATGCCATTCAATGTTCCATGTAATAGCGCGTTAGCTTCGTTAATGGTGAGGCGACAGTCTACAGTGATGGATTCAAATTGCTCATTTTTTGATAAATGCCATATGTGTTGTTCAAAATTTTTGTAGCCCAAGCAATTATGTTGAGTTAAGTCCTGTGGGTGGTTAATCCCACCGACGCTTGCTTGTGATTGTTGTAGATAATCCGGCGACGCCACCAATACCGATTCACACAGGGCAATGGGTTTACCAATTAAGGAAGGGTCTGGATTAGAAGCGATGCGCAAAGCAAGATCGATGCTCTTTTCCGTCAGATCCGCTGCACTGTCCTCAAGATCAATGTCGATGCGAACTTGGGAGTGCTCATCCATAAAAGCTTGAATGGCAGGCATTAGCTGTGAAAAACCAAACGACATACTAGTGGTCACTCGTACCAAGCCAGACAATTCTTTACCTATATTGGCGAGGGAAGTAATTTTATCTGCTTGCTCTAACCAAAGCTCCACGTCTTTTAGGCAGGACTCTCCTGCTGTGGTTAAAGATATTTTTCGGGTAGTTCGGTGCAGTAGCCGTGTTTTCAGCCAGTCTTCCATGGCTTCCATGTAGCGGGTCACCATGGGCCGAGACATACCTAAGCGTTCCGCAGTGGCAGTAAAACTGCGAGACTGAGCCACATCAATGAATACCTTGGCAGCAATGACTCGATCCATTTTTATTCACCTAATCATTAGAACGATTTAAGAAACAATAATGCTCATTTTTGTGTGTTTTTCCGTTCACGTCAATTCTTTACTATGCCTGCACCTATTAAATAACGAACGTTGGAGAAAAACATGAAAAAACTGATTACCTTAGTCGTTTCTGCCCTTATGGCTCACTCAGCCTTTGCAACAGACTCAAAAGCTCTGACTTTAGATGTATACAATGGCGCACCGACCAGCTTCGGCGTGACGTCAACTGTGGTATACGGTGAAACAGAAGCCATGGTAATTGATGCTGGCTTCACTAAAGCAGATGCCTTGCGCATTGCAGCGAAAGTACTGGATTCCAATAAAGAACTGAAAACCATTTTTATCAGCCAAGCAGATC
Organism: Oceaniserpentilla sp. 4NH20-0058; assembly: GCF_040371755.1. Classification (NCBI taxonomy): domain Bacteria; kingdom Pseudomonadati; phylum Pseudomonadota; class Gammaproteobacteria; order Oceanospirillales; family Oceanospirillaceae; genus Oceaniserpentilla; species Oceaniserpentilla sp. 4NH20-0058. Next base: position 32,228 of record NZ_BAABWE010000011.1, on the reverse strand, counting down.
CTGACTATTACTTTGGTGCTGAAACATTACATGAGATTTTCCCGAAAGCGGACATTATCACCACACCAGCGGTAAGGGCCGTACTTAAAAAGAAAATGGCGGGTAAGGTTGGATTCTGGGGGCCTAAAATGGGTGTTAATGCCCCTGTAAACCCTATTGTTCCAGTGGTTTACACCAAGCCTATTTTGACGGTTGATGGTCAGACTATTGAGATTCGCGGTACTGAAGGAGTATTGGCTCATCGCCCTTATCTTTGGATACCGTCAAGCAAAGCGATTGTCGGTAACGTAGCCATATTCGGTAACATGCATTTGTGGATGGCAGACGCGCAATCTGATGAATCTCAAACAGCATGGAAAGCACAACTGAAAGAAATGATAGATCTTAAGCCAACCACAGTTGTTCCGGGCCATATGTCTCAAGGTACTAAGTTAACGGTGGATAACATTGCTTACTCTCTTGAATACATCAACACGTTTCAAAAAGTGAAGCAAGACAGCAAAGATAGTGCAGAGTTTATCAAAACAATGTCTGCCACATACCCAAATGCTCAAGGAGCATTAAACCTAAGCATCGCCGCGAAAGTACATAAAGGTGAAATGAAATGGTAAACGTTCATTACTTTTTCGATCCAATGTGTGGTTGGTGTTATGGCGCAACCTCTTTAATTGAAATACTAGCGAATATGGGAAAGTTCGAGATTGCTTACCACCCAGGTGGCATGATTCCAAAGCGTGCCATTGAGCCCGCTTTCAGACAGCATATTTTGCAGGCTGACGCTCAAATAGCAGCCATGACAAAAGCACACTTTGGTGATGCATACAAAGCAAGAGTAGCGAGTACCGATGAGTTTGTTGTGGACTCTTACCTACCAATTCAAGCATTCATGGTTGGTATTGAAATGGGTGTTGAGCCACACACAATGTTAAAGGCGATTCAACAAGCCCATTATCAAGATGGCAAATCATTGGATAAGCCCGAAGCGTTACAAGCCTTAGCGGTAACACTTGGACTTGATGGCGGGATTTGGAAAGATAAAATGGCAGGTGCTGAACCTGCCATGACTAAAGAAATACAAAAAAGCCATAGTTTAATGGGGCAGCTACAAGTCAGCGGTTACCCAACGTTAATCATCGAACAAGATGGCAAATTAACTCGCTTACCACACGGCTCTTACTACGGTAAAACTGCTAAGTGGAAAGAGTACCTTACTAATTTAGTGTAGAAAGCCTTCGCATCACAATGAAAAATGCCTTATTCCAGCAAAAGGAGTAGGGCATTTTTTTACTGACTATTTTTTAAAACTTACCTAATTGTTTTGCTGTATAAACAGCCAAGCAATACAGCTTTACATTAACAACGCTTAGACCTAGTATCTGCGCAGAATTTAATCGTTTATCGACTTATTTATTAGAAAGGAATATTACAGTGTCGGAATTGCTCACAAACCTAGACGTTAACCAATACTTCCCTGTCGCTCTCGATTGGGCCACGAACATTCTGCTTGCCATCGTGATTTTGCTTATCGGGCTATGGGTTGCTAGCAGTGCAAATAAACTGGTGATTGGCATCAGTAAAAAACACCCTCAATTAGATGACACTTTATTTCGTTTTTTAGGTAGCGTTACACGCTACATCATTTTAGCCTTCGTTATTATCGCGGTATTAAATCGTTTTGGCGTACAAACGGCCTCTATTGTGGCGCTTTTGGGTGCGGCAGGTTTAGCGGTTGGTTTGGCATTGCAAGGAGCCATGTCCAACCTTGCAGCGGGTGTAATGTTACTTATTTTCCGCCCTTATAAAGTAGGTGATTTCATTGATGCGGCCGGACGTTTTGGTAATGTGACTGAAATAGATATGTTTACTACTATTCTACAAACCTTCGACAACCAACAGATTATCATTCCAAATAGCCAAATTTGGGGCCAGCAAATCATCAATCACTCCCATCACCCTGTGCGTGGTGTAGATATGCGTTTTGGTATTGCTTACGCAGAAAATATAGATAAAGCCCGCGCGGTTATTGATGGCGTTTTAGCAAACCACCCGCACATCCTGAAAACCCCCGCGCCTTTTGTTGAAGTAGAAACACTTAATGACAGCTCAGTAGATTTTATTGTGCGTCCATTCTGTAACGGCGAAAACTACTTTGACGTGCTTTATAGCGTGCCAGAGCTAATCAAAAAAGCCTTAGATGAAAATGACATTGAGATTCCATTCCCCCACCGTAAAGTTATTGTGGTGAATGAAACACCAGACACAGCTAAATAAACTTTCATAAATACGCTGTTGTTATGAATACTATTTTGCAAAAAAATGCCCTATTTTTTATAGGGCATTTTTATAGGATCTTACTTGTTACCTTGCACATCTTCCTGCCTTATAACAAACTACTAAGTTAAACCGCTAGTTATCTTCTAAACCTTGCATCGCCTTTTAAAATGGGGTGATTTTAGCTTATTATTTAGTGGATTTTAAAGAGCACTAGCGAAGTCAGTGGTCGAACTACCCAAAGGGCAGTCATCTCATGTGTTGCGATATAGCTTTGCAAGTCACTTTATGATGAATGGCGGCAATATTTTAGCATTACAAATAATTATGGGGCATAGTTCGATTACTGTAACAATGAGATATGCCCACTTTGCTCCGGAACACTTTCAGGATGCAATTCGATTTAATCCTCTTAACTAGAGTACTTCTCATATATTGAAAGCTTATGATCGCTGAGCTTTTCTAGAAGTACTTTACGTATCGCTGATTTAGAAACGCTTTTATATTCCTTGTCGGGAGTAATGCTATCAATTTCAATAACAAACTCGCCACTCTCTGATTTTGGGAAATTGGAGAATTGAAATGTTGCTTTAAACCTGCCCTTGGAATTTAATAGGTCAAAAGTGAAGTATGCTTCTACACGCCATATTAATAAGTAGTCATAATATTGCTTGTTTGAAAGAAATACAGTGTTTTGAAGTGCTTCTCCATTCAGGTGCATACGATTAATCTTATCCTTCATCCAGTCAATATTTAGTGTTGAAGGGGGTGACTTACTATCATCTGCCTTTAGATCTATGTCAGATATCTTCGTGAATTTTATATCAGCGTTATTGAGGCCTGATGTAGTCTCCCATATAAATTGAATTCGATTTTTGTTATCGAAGCTCGAAAATAGTACTCTGCTCTCTTTGTCTTCAATTTTGTTGTTCGCTCTTAGGCTACTCTTTACTTGCGATAAAATCTTTTTATTAATTTCTTCAGTTGGTTTTCCTGTGTATGTGCTTTGGGTGAGTATTTCTATGCTGCCGGTTTTATCTTTCTTAAATTCAACAGAGGCTTTGTGCTTTTTATTGTGTTCGGTCCATGCATCAATGTGATTGTTTTCCTCAATCTCATACTCAATAGAGAAGTGATTTTGGTCGTTATTCACCATTGATAGCTCTGGACTTACGGTAAATACATATTCATTAAACTCAGAAGCGCATGTTTCTTCAATGTTTAAATCTGGTAAAACCTCTTTTAAAGTCTCGTTTGTAGAGCAAGTTAGGTTTTCAGATCTATGCTTGGTTTTGTTTTCCTTTTCCCTTCGGTGGTCTATTAAGTCACTGTAAGCAGTTGGTGCTAAAAGTGTGGAGCACAGTAGTGGCACAGTGCTAGATTTACTTTTCAGCCCTGTGAATATGCCGTTGCTTTGAAGAAATCCCCGTAAATAGCTTTCACTTAGCTCTGGCTGAGATAGCAAAAGTTTTAATTCGTCTCCGTATGGTAGTTTCTTTTTTTTCTGGATATCCTTCTCCATTAGCCTGCTCCATTTTGATTTATATTGGTAATAGTGATTTTTTTTGTAAAGGAGTCATCGGAAAACCCTAGAAGCGCTTTACTTACATCATTTTTGTTGTATAGCGCGTTATAGTCTTCAAAGGCAATAGTTATATTGCTCGAAAGATCTTGTGATATATCGTGAGCTAAGCCGATAATTTTATCTAAATTATCTTTGGAGAAGGGGGTATTGGTTATGAAACATAAGGAATTTTTTTGGATGGAGGTGTCTTCAGCTTTAAAGATATAAATTCCAGAAGTAATTAGGTTTACTGGAAGTTGGCAGCCTGAGAAAAACCGTTCAGTTGTTGCTGTGTTGTTATTCCCAGTCTTTTGATAAAAATATGAAATCTTTTGGTTGGGGTAATTCAGCTTCATAAATTGGTGACAACTGTATATAAAGTTTGCTTGTTTGTTGTCAACTAGATATATCGGGTGTTTGAATTTAACGTCTGAGGGTAGTTGAATCTTGCTAACTTCCTCTAGTAAATCGTCATACTCTCTACCAGATTTATTACTGTGAAGCCAGATTAATATTCCGCTTATTCGAACTTTTCTGGCTCGGCCTCCTAGGTCTTTTTTTATTTCTTTCAGTTCATTGCTTTTTTCGAAGCATTCCATTGTTGTAGCTAGGTCAATTAGATGATTTTTGAAATCATTTATAGGGCTTGAAGGATATTTCTCGGCTTTGTATTTTGATGAAATACAATGAATGTCTAGAGTATGGTCGAAAAAGGGTGATGTTTGATAATGTAGGAAATCGAGCCCATGTTTTTTTCTATCTGATTTAGATGAAGCGAGTTTATGCTTCTGAGGATCCGAGCAATCAATATCAAGCCCTTTTTCCGGGTGGATCCATCCAATAATTTCAAGAAATTTTTCGGTGACTTCTTCACCATATTCCCCAATTTTTTTTGACCACTCAGACATAGGTTCCCTTTAGCTCTCTTCGTGAAAATAGATTTTGTAGTAACTCATCTTTCTAGAATTGTCATACCCCTTTTCAATATTCTTCTTTGCAGAATCTTCGTTTAGTGGGATTTTTATCTCTATTGAGTTATCTAGTTTTAAGTTTTTCTTTAGTTTTGATTGCAGTTTTTTATCAAGTGTTGAATCTAATTTGAATGTGGATGATAGCTTTATATTATTTTTGCTTTCATATCTTTCGATGTGGTCGTGAAATTCAGAGGTTTGTGCCTTTGTTAGGCCGATGCTCTCAGCAAAATCCGAAGAGGAAAATTTCTTGTTTTCGTTGAAATACTGGTAGATGGAATTATTAATCTCAATCGAGCTTTTAGGGTTTTCTGACGGGGTAAGGTGCTTCTTATGAAATTGTAGGCATGCATCTATGCAGTGCTTCGTTTTTAGGAAGGTGTCTTTCTCTGGAATACACCCAAGAAATGATTCATTCCAGTAAATAGAATCAGCCTTTTTCCTGTTGAATATGAAAATTCGATATCCAGCGTTGGCAGGAACTATGATTGCTCCTTTATCTAATGCGTCAGGGCTAATGCCTGAAATAACCTTTGCATTTAATTTTGTATCAGATTGCTCTAGATGAATTAGGTTTTTCTTTTGTTCTGATTTGAATATGCCGATTATGTCGTGTTGCTTTTTGTTTATTCGGATGTCGTTAATTCTAGTTATGAATAGCTCGCCACTTAAAATGTTTGGGTGGGTGCTCACCCTGTATAGCAATTTTGATAATTTATTGGCGAGTGAATGAAGGCTGTATTTCCCAGCAAAATACTCATCAGTATGAATGTAGGCTTCGTTGAGGTTTATATCTTCTTCGTGATGAAATACAAAGCTACCTTGAGTGGATAGGAATGCGTCCAGAAACAAGTGCATTAGATGCTTATCTAGCGTTTGGTCATGCGTAAGAGGGGAGGATGATAAAAAAATCTCTTCATTTCTGGCTTTATTGCCAATGAAGTTTGCGAAAGATTCTTTTATATATGCATGCGTAAAATCGAACATCCTAGTCCTGTTAACTCAATGGTGTAGTCAGATTGTAGACATACCCTTTGATGGTTCATTGTTATTTAAGAAAAAAACCCAAGTAGATCAACTACTTGGGTTTTTGATTTTGGTGGAGACGGCGGGGTTCGAACCCGCGTCCGCCAACACTCCCCTATCGGCTCTACATGTTTAGTCACTCTACTAGATTAACCCATCACGGCCCGAGAGACAGGGCGTTTAGGGCGAGCCTAATACTATTTAGCAGTTTGGCCTTAGGCGAGCCTCCCGTGCGAGCTTATGCTGCGATGCCCTCGTTGTCTGTCCATAAGCATCCAGACTCGGAGGTTAGCGGGCAATTAAGCCGCTAGTGCGTAGTTTTCGTCGTTTGCGACTATTAAAATGTACAACGGGGATTTAGGTGATCGCTATACCCTCACCACATGCACCTCAAGCTTCATCATCGGCGTCGAATCCAAAATCGTCCCCAAAAGCTTTTTGGTTAAGTGGATTGTATGGGCGAAGTGCGGGTTTTACAAGGTGATAATCTTACGATGAAGAATATATATGCCTTTAAGTATTTGTTTTGCATAAAAAAACCGCTTGTTCTGTTTAGAATAAGCGGTTTTGATTTTCTGGTTTTAACTTCTAGCGTACGTTGTGCTTCATAATACGCTCTTTTTGTTTGTTCCAATCTTTTTGCTTGTCAGATTCACGCTTGTCGTGTGCTTGTTTACCTTTACCTAGGGCAATTTTGCATTTGACATATGGGCCTTTCCAGTACATTTCTAAGGCAACCAAGGTGTATCCTTTGGCATTGGCGTTCATTTCGAACTTGTCGATTTCTTTACGTTTAAGTAGTAATTTTCGCTGACGACGTGGTTCACAAATCACGTGGGTACTGGCGGTATTCAGTGGTGTGATGTTGGCGCCGTGAAGAAAAGCCTCTCCTTGGTGGATTTGCACAAAGGCGTCCACAAGTTGAGCTTTACCAGCACGGATGCTTTTAACTTCCCAGCCGAGCAGGGCAAGCCCACACTCGGTTTTTTCACTGAGTAGGTAATCGTGACGGGCGCGGCGGTTTTCGCAAATGCTGGAGCCGGTATTTTTAGTTTTTTTCTTACTCTTTGCCATGGTTGCGATTATAGGGGCGAATTCGCCAAAAAGATACGCGCTAAATAGCGGATTTTTAAGGTAATTTAAGCCATTGGCCCATATGTATAGGTGATTTCCTTGAGATAGCCTAAAAAATTAAAGACAATAAGCCCAACACAAATATATTGAGAATGCTCATGGCAGAACAGAAAAGTATGCATGGACTGTGGCGCAGCCGTTGGCTGTTCATTTTAGCAGCAACCGGTTCTGCTGTGGGGCTGGGAAATATTTGGAAGTTCCCTTATATCGCTGGTGAGAATGGCGGCGGCGCATTTGTTTTGGTTTATCTGTTATGCATTTGTTTGATAGGTATTCCCGTGATGATTGCGGAAGTGACGCTGGGGCGCTTGGGTCGCCAAAGTCCAATTAATACCATGCACGCATTAGTGAAGGATCAGGGGGCACCTAAATTCTGGGGTGGCATTGGCTGGATGGGGGCTATTGCTGGGTTCTTGATTTTATCTTTTTATTCTGTGATTGCTGGTTGGTCATTGGCGTATGTTATTCGTATGGCCGGTGGTGTTTTCGACGGGGCGACCAGTGATTCTGTCGGCGCTACGTTTGGTGATTTATTGGCGAATCCTGAGGCATTATTAGGCTGGCATACTATTTTTATGGTGCTAACCATTGGCATAGTGTCTCGCGGGGTGAATAAAGGATTAGAAAAAGCCATAAGTGTCCTTATGCCTATGTTGTTTTTAATTTTATTGTTGTTACTTGGCTATTCCATGAGCACCGAAGGTTTTGGTCTGGGTATCAACTTTATGTTCAGTTTTGATTTTTCAAAAATTAATAACGAAAGCATTATCGTGGCGTTGGGTCATGCCTTTTTTACATTAAGTTTGGGTATGGGAGCGATCATGGCGTATGGGGCTTACATGCCACAAAAGGCGTCTGTGGGTAAAACCGTTTTGATGGTTGCAGGTCTGGATACCTTGATTGCGATCATTGCGGGTTTAGTTATCTTCCCGATTGTTTTCACTAACGGATTAGAGGCGGGGGCAGGGCCGGGTTTATTATTCCAGACTTTGCCATTAGCATTTTCACAAATGCCAGCAGGCACCTTGTTTGGTACCTTGTTTTTCTTATTGGTGGCGTTTGCAGCTTTAAGTTCGGCCATTTCGCTGGCAGAGCCTGTGGTGGCGTGGGCTGTTGAAAGTAAGGGCATGAGTCGCGTTTCAGCCGCTACTTGGATTGGCATTATTATTTGGTTGCTGGGTATTGGCAGCTTGCTGTCGTTTAATCTGTGGGCTGAATATACGTTATTTGGTAAAAACTTCTTTGATGTGCTTGATTTCCTAACGGCTAATATCATGTTGCCGCTTGGTGGGTTATTGATTGCGGTGTTTGTTGGTTGGGTCATGAACGGTAAAGATGTACAGGAAGAAGTACGAATGGAATCGCCGCTCATGTATACTGTGTGGCGTTTTATTTTGAAGTTTATTGCACCAGTGGCAGTCGTCATTGTGCTCGTAAACGGCTTGATTCCTTCTTAAGGTAGTAATATGTCTCGTATCGAACGCTCTGCTATTGTTTCGCATAGTGCCGAACGTATGTTCGCACTGGTGTGTGATGTACAGTCTTACCCTGAATTCTTACCTTGGTGTGTAGCGGCTCATCTGGTGAGTGAAACCGAAGAGGAATTAGTTGCAGGTATGACGGTGAGTAAAGGCAGCATTAAAAAAACCTTTACTACGCGGAATCAAAAGCAGAAGCCCGACTGGATGACAATGGAATTGGTCAATGGTCCATTTTCGAAGTTCGATGGTAGATTTACGTTTAAATCCCTCAATGAAGATGCTTGTAAAATAACGTTTGAATTAGACTTTGAGGTTGAGGGTAAAATTTTATCACTCACATTAGGCCCTATTTTTAAGCAAGCGTCTAAATCCATGGTTGATGCGTTTGTTAAGCGGGCTGATGCGGTGTATGGAGCATAATATGTCCCAATTAATTAAAGTAGAAGTGGCTTACGCTACCCCTGAAAAACAACAGATAATTGCATTAGATGTCACGCAAGGCACGACAGTCTTTCAAGCAGCGCAGCAATCAGGTATTTGCGATGTGTTTCCAGAAATTCAGCTTGAGGACGCAAAAATCGGGATTTTTGGTAAGGCTGTACGTAATCCAAAAGAAGAGGTACTAAGGGATGCCGACAGGGTTGAGATATACCGACCTTTAATCATTGACCCTAAAGCTGCCAGAGCTAACAGAGCAGCTAAAGCGGCGGTTAAAGCCAAAGCTGATAAGTCAGCATAAAAAAGGCCCGTTAAGGGCCTTTTTTTATGCTGGATGTATTACTCCCCGAATAGCTTAATTGGCTTTTCATCGGCATCTTGCAGTTCAGGTTGTGTTGACTCAGGTAACTCACCTTCATAATGAGTATACTTTTCAGCTTGATCAAAATGTATACGAACACTATAAGCTTTTACGTCATCTTCGTAGCGTTCAGTGCGGTAGCTATAATCCCAAAAGGTTGTTGAGAAGGTGTCTTTAAGCACTGGATTGCCCATGATATAAGCTACTTGGCGTTTATCCATGCCAGGTTTAAGCTTCTCTAGCATGTCTTGAGTGACGATGTTGCCTTGTTGAATATTCAGTTTATAAACCTGCATTGAACAAGCGCTTAACAATATGAAAACTGTGGCTGTGATAATAAATCGAAACATGTAGAATAACCGTCACTTAATTAATGAATGCATAATACCCGAAGTTGCGTAACTCGCAACGACCAAAGAGTATACCTCATGCCAGATGAAAATTTAGAATTACGTAAAGCCGGCCTTAAAGTGACACTGCCTCGTGTCAAAATACTGCAAATACTTGAAGCGGCGACCGAACCGCACATGAGTGCTGAAGATGTCTACAAAGCCTTGATGGAAGCCGACGAAGAAGTGGGCTTAGCCACGGTTTATCGTGTTTTGACTCAATTTGAAAGTGCAGGCTTAGTGGAGCGTCACAATTTTGATGGCGGCCACAGTGTATTTGAACTGGATCGTGGGGATCATCATGATCACATGGTCTGCGTTAAAACTGGCAAGGTCATTGAATTTATGAATGAAGAAATTGAAAAGCTTCAATACCAAATTGCAGAAGAGTACGGTTATGACTTAGTTGAACATAACTTAGTGCTTTACGTTAAACCAAAAAGCTAAGCTATAAAATTGGCTCACCTTAAACCGCACTTGTGCGGTTTTTTTATGGCTGCTGTTTGTAAATAATGCCTGCTTAGACTCATTCCATTAAGTTCAAGCAGGCAGACAAGATGCTGGGCTTGTCATGTCCCATCCTTGGGTCTCCGTCCACACAGAGTCGGTTTGGCGATTGCCAAATTCTTTTAAGCTTGCGCGGCCATTAGCATATCTTTGGCATGGGCAAGGGTTAAATCGGTTATTTCTAGTCCGCCTAGCATGCGCGCAAGTTCTTGTTGTCTTTGCTCAGGGCTCAGGGTTCTAATTTGAGTGCGAGTTTGCTGTTTGCCGCTCAATTTGTTTACCAATAGATGCTGATGAGCAAGTGAGGCAACTTGTGGTTGGTGAGTGACGCTAATGACTTGCTTATGCTCCCCTAATTGTTTTAGTAATCGACCCATTCTCTCGGCAGTGGCTCCGCCTACTCCTACATCAATTTCATCAAAAATTAATGTGGCAGGGCCTTTTTGAATCAGGATTTGTAAAGCTAAGCTAATGCGCGACAACTCACCTCCTGAAGCTACTTTTTGTAAGGGTTGCAGCGCCTGCCCAGGATTAAAACTGACTAACAGTTGAATGGTGTCCATGCCGTGTTTTGTGGCTTTATGTATGGGCTGGCTATGTATTTCAAATTTAACTTGAGCTTTATCTAAGGCCAGTTGTTTCAACTGTTTTAATAATGCAGAGCGTAGTTTTTCGGCGGCTTTATTGCGCGCACTGCTCAGTGCTTGGCTATGGCCACTATAATCTTGCTCGGCTTGCTCCAAGGCGATGATTAGTTCATCTAAGGATTGGTCTTGCCCTTTTAGTTGCTTTAATTCGTCAGCTAGTTGTTCATGTAATAGGGTCAATTCTTCAGGGCGTACTTTGTGTTTTCTGGCAAGTTCGTAAATGGCGTTCAGACGCTCTTCGACATTTTGTAGTTGAAGTGGGTCTACTTCAAAGTTATCGATGTAGCGGCCCAGTTCATCGGAAGCTTCACTCATTACAAGGTAAGCTTGATTTAGCAACTCATGGGCGCTTGCCAGTGAAGGGCTGCTGTCGATGAAAGGATCAAGCTTTTGAAGGGATTGCTGAATAGCTTGGTGTGCGTCTCCTTGATCATCATCATTTTTGCATAGGAACAATGCTTGTTGGGCACTTAGTAGGTGAGTTTCAGCATTCGCAAGGCGTTTTTGATCAAGTTCTAAAGCTTCTACTTCATCAGTTTGTAAGTCTAATGCATCTAGCTCTTGAACTTGGTATTCCAGTAATTGAATACGTGCAAGGGCGTCATCGCTTTGATTTTGTAGGCAGTTCACACGTTTTTTAAGGTCTTGCCATTTTTCAAAGCTAGTTTTAACTGTGTCTAATAGATCGGAATATTTACCGTAATCATCAAGTAGGTTTCGAGGGGAGTCTTTGTGTAGCAACACCTGATGGGCATGTTGGCCATGGATGTCGAGTAGCTGATTGCCCACTTCTTTCAGTTGTTGTAAGGGTGCTGGGCGGCCATTGATGTAGCCACGGCTACGGCCTTCACCTGTAATGATGCGCGATAGAATCAGCTGGTCTTGATCTCCTGTCATGTCATTGTCGTCAAGCCAAGCTTGTAGTTTGGGTTTATTGTGTAGCTCAAAGCAGGCATAAATTTCAGCCTTATTTGCGCCAGGGCGTACATGGCTGGCTTCTGCTTTACCACCAGTGGCGAGACTTAGAGCATCCAGCATGATGGATTTCCCCGCACCTGTTTCACCGGTGACGGCGCTAAAGCCAGAGCTTAAGTCCAGTTCTAGGCTGTCGACAATGGTGAAATCCTTAATTGATATGTGCGCCAACATGTTGCTAAACCCCTGTTATTTTGTACACCTGTTAATTTATACAGTAAATTTGTGTTTGTAAAGTTCTTGAAACTGTTTTTTCCATCCCCATATAAGGGCAAACGTTATTAATAATGATCTTTGTGCTGGAGAGACGAATGTCAGATCAGGAAAACATCACTCCCGAAGTGGAATCCGAAGAAGTTGAAGCCCAAGTAGAGCAAGCTGAACAGGCAGATACACAAAGCGATGATCAGCTAGCAGCGCTTCAAGAAGAAGTGGCCAAATTAAAAGAAGAGGTACTTCGTGCCCATGCGGATACTCAAAATGTCCGTCGCCGCGCAGAAGTCGACGTGGAAAAAGCCCATAAGTTTGGTACTGAAAAGTTTGCCCGCGAATTGCTAAATGTAGCGGATAACCTAGAGCGTGCTATGGCAATGAGCCCTGATGATGAAGTGGTTAAGCCGTTTTTAGAAGGGATTGAAATGACGCAAAAGAGCCTCATAGATACTCTGACTAAGTTCAAAGTTGAGCAAGTAAACCCAGAAGGTCATCCGTTTGACCCTGAGCTACACCAAGCTATTTCCATGGTTGAAGCCCCAGATGCCGAGCCAAATACGGTATTAAATGTGGTTCAAAAAGGCTATACCAATCATGGCCGTTTGTTACGTCCAGCAATGGTCGTTGTGTCAAAGCCCGCTGCTAAAGTAGATGAGCAAGCATAGGCAGTAAATTGATGTAGTTAACAGGGCTGAATTAATAAAATTTCATGAGTCGCCCTTGAAATAGAAATAGCCATACCCACATTAGGGTTAAGCAAACGATTAACGCTCACTGAGCAAACAAGAGCCAGCGCTCTTACGAATTGAGATTGGAGAAAACATTATGGGTAAAATCATTGGTATCGATTTAGGCACAACAAACTCTTGTTTGTCTGTACTGGATGGCGAAAAGACTCGCGTAATTGAAAACGCAGAGGGTGATCGTACTACCCCATCTATCATCGCTTACGCTGAAGATGGTGAAATTTTAGTAGGTCAGCCTGCAAAACGTCAGGCGGTGACTAACCCAACTAATACGCTTTTTGCTATTAAGCGTCTTATCGGTCGTCGTTTCGAAGACGATGTTGTACAAAAAGACATTAAAATGGTGCCATATACCATTACTAAAGCCGACAATGGCGATGCTTGGGTGGAAGTGAAAGGCGAGAAATACGCGCCACCACAAATTTCTGCCGAAGTACTTAAGAAAATGAAAAAGACCGCTGAAGATTATCTTGGCGAGTCAGTAACAGAAGCGGTTATTACGGTTCCTGCATACTTTAACGATGCACAACGTCAAGCAACAAAAGATGCAGGTAAAATTGCGGGTCTTGATGTTAAGCGCATCATCAACGAACCAACTGCTGCAGCCCTTGCTTACGGCATGGATAAAACTGGTGGTGATCGTACCATCGCTGTATACGACCTTGGTGGTGGTACATTTGATATCTCAATCATCGAAGTGGCTGACGTTGACGGTGAAAAACAATTTGAAGTATTGGCCACAAACGGTGATACCTTCTTAGGTGGTGAAGATTTCGATATGCGTTTAATCGAATTTTTAGCCGCTGAATTCAAAAAAGATTCAGGTATGGATCTAACAGGTGACCCTCTTGCTATGCAGCGTCTAAAAGAAGCTGCTGAAAAAGCAAAAGTTGAATTGTCTTCTGCCTCTCAAACTGATGTAAACCTACCTTACATCACAGCAGATGCCACAGGCCCTAAACACTTAAATGTGAAAGTAACTCGTGCCAAACTTGAGTCTTTGGTTGAAGATCTTGTTAAAAATTCACTTAAGCCTTGTGAGTTAGCACTTAAAGACTCAGGCCTAAGCGCTTCAGAAATCGACGAAGTGATTTTGGTTGGTGGCCAAACTCGTATGCCACTAGTACAAAAATCTGTGACTGATTTCTTCGGTAAAGAGCCACGTAAAGATGTAAACCCAGACGAAGCGGTTGCCATGGGTGCAGCTCTTCAAGGTGCGGTACTTTCTGGTGATGTTAAAGACGTACTTCTTTTAGACGTAACGCCTCTAACACTGGGTATCGAAACCATGGGTGGTGTTGCTACCGCACTGATTGAGAAAAACACAACGATTCCTACTAAGAAATCTCAAGTGTTCTCAACAGCGGATGACAACCAATCTGCGGTAACCATTCACGTGGTTCAAGGTGAGCGTAAACAAGCGGCGCAAAACAAATCTCTAGGTCGTTTCGACTTATCGGACATTCCTGCTGCGCCACGTGGCATGCCACAAATTGAAGTAACATTCGACATCGATGCAAACGGTATCTTGAATGTAAACGCAAAAGACAAAGCTACTGGTAAAGAGCAATCTATTGTGATTAAAGCCTCTTCTGGTTTGAGCGATGATGAAATCGAACAAATGGTACAAGACGCAGAAGCAAACGCTGAAGCGGATAAAAAGTTCGAAGAAATGATCCAAGTGCGTAACACAGCTGATGGCATGGTTCACGCAACTAAGAAAACCTTAGAAGAAGCAGGCGATAAAGCCACTGAAGAAGAAAAAGCGGCTATCGAAGCGGCAATTGCTGATGTAGAAGAAGCATTAAAAGGTGACGACAAAGACGCCATCGAAGCGGCTACTACAAAACTTACAGAAGCGTCTTCTGGTCTAGCTCAAAAGATGTATGCAGAACAAGCTGCAGCTCAGCAAGCTGGTGAAGCCGGTGAGCAACAAGAAGCTGGTAAAGATGACGATGTTGTTGATGCTGAATTTGAAGAAGTAAAAGACAACAAATAACCAACGTTAGATGTGAAACGGGAGAAGTGAGATGTGGTGACGCAGCTCCTTCTCCCGTCTTGCGTCTCACATCTTACGGATGAATTATGTCAAAACGTGATTTTTACGAAATACTGGGTGTCGACAAAGGCGCAGACGCAAAAGAAGTGAAGCGTGCGTACCGTAAGTTGGCCATGAAGTATCACCCGGATAGAAACCCGGATGATAAAGACGCTGATGAAAAATTTAAAGAAGCCACAGAAGCTTATGAGATTCTAAGCGATCAAGAAAAGCGTGCTGCATATGATCAATATGGTCACGCAGGCGTAGACGGCCAAGCCGGTGGTGGTTTTGGTGGTGGTAACGGAAACTTCAGCGACATCTTTGGTGATGTATTCGGCGACATCTTTGGTGGTGGTGGCCGAGGAGGGCGCAGCGGCCCGCAACGTGGCAGCGACCTGAAATACAATTTGGACCTCACCCTAGAGCAAGCGGTAAAAGGCGCGGAAGTTAAAATTCGTGTACCTACCTTAGTTAATTGCGGTACGTGTGATGGTTCCGGTGCCAAAGATGGCTCCACACCTGTTACTTGTAATACCTGTCATGGACAGGGCCAAGTACGTATGCAACAGGGCTTTTTCTCTGTGCAGCAAGCGTGTCCTACATGTCGCGGACAAGGCACTATTATTAAAGACCCATGTGGCTCTTGCCATGGTCAAGGTGTTAAAGAAGAAACCAAAACCCTTAATGTGAAAGTACCTGCCGGTGTAGATAACGGCGATCGTATTCGTTTAAGCGGAGAAGGTGAAGCTGGTCCTCATGGTGGTCCAGCTGGTGATTTATATGTAGAGACACATATAAAGCCTCATTCTATTTTTGAGCGTGACGGTCGTAATTTATATTGTGATGTACCAATCAGTATTGCTGATGCGGCATTGGGCGGTGAAATTGAAGTACCAACATTGGATGGGCGTGTGAATTTAAAAATTCCAGCTGAAACCCAAAGCGGTAAACTCTTTCGCCTACGTGGTAAAGGCGTGGTGCCGGTTCGTGGAGGTGCCCAAGGTGATTTGCTATGCCGTGTAATGGTGGAAACGCCGGTTAAGCTAACCGAGCACCAGAAAAAAATACTCAAAGAGTTTCAAGCAAGTTTGAAGGGTGGTGACAAACACAGCCCAAAGAAGAAGAGCTGGTTTGATAATGTGAAAACCTTCTTTGAGTAATCCCTACTGTGCTCGACTAGGTATTGTCGAGCAGATTGCTCAGCCCAATCATGTATTGCATATACACTCATGGGCTTCGCAATCTGCTCTTCGCCCCTAGTCATCGCTCATGACGGGCTTATCCCAGTAGTTAGAACTTTATTCATAACCCTTCGCTCTCTGATTGCCCCCTACCCAACATTTAAATAGATTCTTTCTCTAACTTTCGTTTATACGCTGAGATGTGTTTCAACTGTCTTGGTGTTATTTTCAGTGGGTTAATGAACAGATTTTATTTAGGATAGTCTTTATTTCTTTTTTATCTATTAGATAGCTTTTGATATAGTAGAAAGCTTCTAATCCCTCCATGGAAGTGTAACGTTTAATGAAAAAGCTATTATTTATTGTTGGCCTAGGGATCACCCTTAGTGGTTGTACCGCCCTTATGAAAGACTCTGTAACAAATCGAGCTACATTTGATTTGGATTGTAGTCAATATAAGTTAAACGTTACTCAACTTGGAGATAGGGTTTTTGGCGTAAAAGGCTGTAATAAGAAAGCCACATATGTAGTCGACGGTCCTTGCCAAGGGGTTGGTTCAAAATGTACTGCAATTATGAATTCTGATCTAGATTCAGAGTGACCGTTTCATTTTAATAACTATTAGAGCGATGATCTAAAAGATGGGTTAGTGATGTGCAATCCATCTGTCCGTGTGGAAGTGTCTAAATTGCAATTTGCACTGCTATTTGCAAATTGCAATTAGGTTAAGCACTCCAATTCTCCTATTTTATTTGCATTTCACTTTTCCAATCAATTTAAACGCTTCATTTTTTAATATTTTTTCAGTTAAGCATTCCCCGATTTTATATTGACGCTTCAGTCATACTTAACAAAAGTCCTCCTAAGTTTGTGTTTTTAAATGGCATATTTTGACCATTTATTTGACGCAGCCTAGTGATCAAGATATTCGCCGATACTATAAGGTTTTATTTTTTAATTTTCAGGTGTTGGTAGACGCTAAAAATATTTTTTGGCACAGCCGCTGCAATACCCAAGTACATTCAAAAAAACGTAAAACAACAATTAAAAAATTACTTAAAAGGTGACTAACATGAAAAAGCTACTTCTTACTTTCGCAACGGCCTCTTTACTATCAACTGCTGCAATGGCTGACGATTTAGCCGCTACTGCAAACGTTAATGTTTTAGCTGCACTATCTTTAGCAGAAACCACACAAATTGATTTTGGTACAATCGGTATTGAAGATGGTACATGTACCATGGCATCAGGCGGTGCATTAACAGGCTCAGCAGGTCAGTCGTGTTCAGGTACTCAAACACCGGGTTTGTTCACTATCACCGGTACAGATGGCCAAGTATTGGATTTATCAGTGGCTGCGGGCGCTGCGGTAGATGGCGTAACGTTTAACCCAGTCATTGATGGAGCAGCGACGGCAACTCTAACAGGCGGAACCGCCACAGTAGATATGATTGGTAACCTTGTACTTTCAAGTGCAACAGCCGGTGTTAAAACCATTAGCTATACATTTACTGCTAATTACCAGTAATTGATCACACTATAAAATTTAGGCCGCAAAATAAAAATAATAGGCCGCATAAACTTGGATAATAAAAATAATAAACCAAGATGCCAGAGCTTTGCTCTGGCTTTTTTGCTTTTACCCAGTCTGTTTTTTCAAACTTAACTCTCTTGTTATTTATTCTTTATCCAATACGAGTACATTACTCTGTGTTTTTTATATGCTTGGAAATACGGAATTATCCGCGTTTAGTCTGAGTCAGTTACTAGTACACCCATATTTGATGCTGTGCGTTATTACGAGACCGTAACAGAGAGCTTCTTTCACTTCTGATAACGAAAGTAGTACCTAGGATAAAAAAACCATGTGTGGATATTTAAATATGTACCGAGGAAGAGTATCGGCTAATAGCTAGCTAGATTGATTGCAAAACGCGTTGCAATTTTCAAAACGCAATTGAAAATTGCCAAAATACACACATAAATTAGTCGCTTTAAGCCTTACGTGTTGTATTGAATAAAAAATGTCCGAAATACTTTTGTAACTAATATAGCTGTTTATGAATAAATTGATATTGACACTTATTTAAAAAATGCGATTAGCGACACTAACCATTGATTTTAAAAGACAATTTTAAATAAACCTAAATAGAAAAATACTTGAATTCAGAAACATAAAACTACATTAAGTTACATGCAAAATAATTTATAAAATTTAGGAATTTATTAAAATAATAAAACAAAAAGTGGCACACCACCTGCAATACCTAAGTACGATTCAAAAAAACTTAAAACAACAATTAAAAAATTACTTAAAAGGTGACAAACATGAAAAAGCTACTTCTTACTTTCGCAACGGCCTCTTTACTATCAACTGCTGCAATGGCTGATGACTTAGCCGCTACTGCAAACGTTAATGTTTTAGCGGCACTATCTTTAGCAGAAACCACACAAATTGATTTCGGAACAATCGGTATTGAAGATGGTACATGTACTATGGCATCAGGTGGTGCATTAACAGGCTCAGCAGGTCAGTCGTGTTCAGGCACACAAACTCCGGGTTTGTTCACTATCACCGGTACAGATGGCCAAGTATTAGACTTATCAGTGGCTGCGGGTGCTGCGGTAGATGGCGTAACGTTTAACCCAGTCATTGATGGCGCAGCGACGGCAACTCTAACTGGCGGAACCGCCACAGTGGATATGATTGGTAACCTAGTGCTTTCAAGTGCGACAGCTGGTGTTAAAACCATTAGTTACACTTTTACAGCTAACTATCAGTAATTTAAACATGCTAATGCCATAAAACAAAAATAAAAGGCACGGTAAAACATTAACCCACAAAAATAAAAATAAAATATGGGATAGCCAGAGACTCAATATGAGTGCTCTGGCTTTTATTTTTTAGGGTTAAACAAATTATTCATAATTAGCCGAAAAAGTATAAGGAATATTAAAGCTTCCTTGATTAACATTTAATAGTTCAAGCTCACCAATAATAACTACTGTATTAGCCCCGCCGCTTAATGTGATTAAACTAGGGCCGTCAATTTGAGGACGAAATGTAAGACCTTGTGTACTTCCACCTTGTACGCTGAGGTTCATGAACTCTCCATTTGTGGCGCGAATATCAAACTCACCAGGAGTTTGAATGCCCGAGCATGTTTGCCCTGAGCTCCCTAATAAATTACCACCGCTTTGCATTGTACAAATTCCGTTTTCAGAAGAAATTGTACCAAAATCAATAGCTGTAACTTCCGATATGGTAATGGTTTTTAATTTTGGTGCGGCATAATTAAAAAGTGGAAATAAAAAACAGATTGCCATTACGCTATTTTTAATAATGTTAGGTAAAGCAATCATTTAGCTCATTCTTCTATAGATTGTAGAAGGCGCTACCCCTAAAAATTGAGCCGCCTTATTAATATTGCCTTCACATATTTCTATGGCATGTTTGATTGCTAGGTCTTCTAATTCTTTTAATGGTACGATTTCTTTTGGATTAAATGTATTTGGCTTGATTTCTACCTTATCGTCGGTAATGTCTTTTTTCTTTTCTCCATTAAGTAAAGCTGTATGAATATCTAATGGAATCATAGAGGGTTTCACCCATTGGCCGTCATAATTAATAGCAATATTATGTATTACATTACGTAATTCTCGAACGTTACCGGGCCATGTGTAATCGTTAATTATTTCAATAACTTCATCACTGAAACCTATAAACCTTTTATTCTCTTGTTGGCTGAAGTCAAATAGACACTTTTCGGCAATTAATAAGGCATCACTTCCTCGTTTTCTAAGAGGCGGGATATCTATTTGAATGGTGTTAAGGCGATAAAATAGATCCTCTCTGAATTCATTATTTTCGATCATTATATCCGGTATTTTATTGGTTGCACTTATAAAACGGACATCAACTAATATTTCGTCATCAGAGCCAACACGACTGAGAACACCTTGCTGAACTAGGCGCAAAAATTTACTTTGTAATTCATAATCCATTTCGCCAATTTCGTCTAAAAATAATACCCCGTTACTGGCTTTTTGAGCCGCCCCTTCACGAGCACTATCCGCCCCTGTAAAAGCACCTTTTACGTGACCAAATATGGCTGACTCCATTAAAGAATGAGAAATAGCGCCACAATTTATTGAAACCATTTCTTTCTCTTTTCGCTCACTAACGGAATGAATAGCACGAGCGCATAAGTCCTTGCCCGTGCCACTTTCTCCGGTGATAAATACATTAGCATTACTAATTGCAGCGTTTTGAATGTTTCGGTAAAGTTGAATCATAGGGGCAGAGGTGCCCACGTAGTTTAAAAATCCTTCCTTAAAAACATGGCGTTCATACATCATACGAGTTTCGTGGCGTACGCACTGTAAACTGGCATCAATTATGGATTCTTGTAATCGTTTTTTATTACAGGGTTTGAATAGAACATTATCTGCACCACAGCTAACGGCAAGGCTAACAATGACAGAGACTTTCTGCGATGCGAGGACTAGAACCTCATGGTGGGCTTTTTGTGTTTTTATATGCTGAATGAAATTAGGTGTTTCTTGGTCATTGGTACGCATTTCACAAACGACAATGGCGCTTTCATCAGTAGGTAAAACAGACATTACTTGGCTAGTTGAATGGCAAATATGGATTTCAAAATCAAGATTACTCAGCTTGCTATGCCATGACTCAATTCTATTTGGATCTACCTCAAAAATAATGAGGCGGCGCAGTTGTTTGGACGTTAGCATGGGGCATCTCGCGATAGACTCAATATTAGTTTAGTTATTTATTGCCATTTGCAAAGCCATATTGCAACTTGCAACAAATGTTTTGCCTTGTTAAGAGTTGTTAAAGACAGTGGTTAATTGGATTAACTGAGTCTAAAATAAAGTAGTCAAACCTAGCCATTCGAGCGTCTCTTTATATGCTAAAAAGTAAGGCTGTGTATTCTGGATTCATTATTTTGTTATTAGTGCCTGAAGCCCTATGGGGACAAACCTTAGTAGCCAGTGCGCAGGTCAATCTACAAAGTCCACTAGAGGTTAGTGAGTCCAGTGCATTGAATTTCGGTAATATTGTTAATTTAAGTGGTAGTTGCCACATGCAAGATGACGGGGAATTGATCGCATCAGGTGGGCAAACCTGTTCAGGGACACAGGTGCCTGCACAATTTAATATTAACGGTGATGCTGGAAGTTCGGTGGATGTATTTGTTGGCGTCAATCACAGTATTCCAGGGTTGACGTTTGTACCTAAATTGGTTGGAGACGAAACGAAGAACCTAGTAGGTGGTTCAGCTAGTTTTCAGGTAGTCGGTACGTTAAATATCAGTAGCCCAACAGAGGGTACTTACGCTGTCCCTTATGTGGTGACGGTAAATTATCAATAAGGCGCTAAACTTAAAGTTAAATACCTTAATTTGAGTTTAATCATGCGCACTCTTAAACAGTTTCTTATATTTCTTACCTTTTTTTATAGCTTTATGGTATATGGCCAGTCTGTTTTACAGATATTACCCACACGAGTGGTTTTCGAGGGGAATCAGAGGAGTGTGGATGTATTTTTAAAAAATCGAGGTGACAATGACGGAGAGTATCGCGTTAGCTTAAGAAATCAGAGAATGGGTACTGATGGAAAATTTGAAATTATTGAGAAAGGGCAAGGCTTAGAAAATGAATTATTTGCTGACGGTATGATTCGATACTCCCCCAGAAGAGTGTCCATCAGCAAAGATTTAAATCAAGAGCCGCAAACAATTCGACTAGCCTTGAGAAAAAAACGGGATTTACCCGAAGGTGAGTATCGTTCCCATCTGCTATTTACATCCATTCCTCAAATTGAAAAAGCGACGGAGAAAAAAAGCGGTGTTTCATTTCATGCCACAGTTGAAATAACCATACCAATTATTATTCGTCACGGAGATTTGTCGGCTAAAGTGACTTTATCGAATGCATCACTTTGGAAAAATGACAAAGAGGACGTTTTAAGCTTTAGGCTAAATAGAAGCGGTTCTCGTTCTATTTATGGGGATATCGTTATTACGCAAAACGGAAATAGAATTGCATATTTGAATGGTATGGCTGTCTACACTCCTACGGAGTATCGTGAAATACATATGCCTGTTATATTAAATGATGCTATTTCATCATCCCCTATTACTATTAATTTCAAGGAAAACCCGACATATGGCGGGCAAGAAGAAGCACAATTATTATTAAAATAATATTGTGGTTAAAATATAAATGTGGGTGTTTACTTACAGTTTAAATAAAATCAATAAATGTATGTTATTGGTTATATTTTCTGTTGTCTTTACGTTTAATTCAGTTGCGCAAGACACCAATCAAAATATCATCAATGAAGATTATTTGCTTATTGTCAAAGTTGAAGTTGAAACACTCACCTTATCCACTGAATTATTTATTTATAGTTATGAAGGAGTTACATTAATTCCCTTACAGCCATTATTTGATGCTCTCAGGTTTGCAATTAATGTGAATCCTGAAACAGAGCAGGCTCAGGGATGGTTTATTAAACAAGAAAACACGTTTTCGTTAGAAATTGATACTCTTTATATCGCAGGAAAAAAGTATGAAATCGATGATTCATGCTCTATACAAAATGATGGATTTGACTTATACGCACCCATTTCATGTATTAATAAATGGTTTTCAATTAATGCCAGTTTATCATTTCAAGATTTAACATTAAAAGTTGCCTCTAATGAGACTCTGCCTTTAATTGGTCAATTAAAAAGAGAAAAAAATCGTAAACAACCCTCCAGTAAAAAAAGAAGTCAAGATATTGATCCAGCAGCCATTATACCTAATCAATATGATTGGTTAGGAACCCCTGTCATAGATGCAGGATTTGGCTATCAAGAAAATGATGTTAACAAACGGTATGACTATCGTTTATATAGCGCCTTTGATTTTTTGGGGTTTGAAACAAGACTGACAACCTCTCAAATAGAAGATTCAACTCAATCTGCTACGTTAACGTTCCATAAAAAGCCTGCTACTCAAAATGAAGTATTTATTTTAGGTATGAATGATGTATCAATTGGTGATGTTTATGGTGTTTCAAATGACTTAATTAGTAATGGAGTGGGAGGGGCGGGAATTAGGCTTAGTGCAAATACAGATAATCAAACATCAGGATTTAGCTCTCGAATAATTGAAGGATATGCACCACCAAATTGGGAAGTGGAGCTTTATCGAAATAATATTCAGGTTGATTTCTTAAAAGTGGGTCAAGATGGACGCTATCGATTTGAACAAGTAGATGTTGGCTACGGTGAAAATATATTCGATATCAAACTTTATGGACCATTAGGTGAAATAGAAATACGCCGTGAATCCATCAATGTTGGCAGTAGTATGTTAAAGCATAAAACACTTACATGGTCAGCTAGTTTTTATGATCAAAGCAATAATCTATTAGGATTTTCAGACCCTCCAACTTTGTCAAATCCGTATGTAAATAATAGTTTATCTGTAAGGTATGGGTTATTCGAGCGATTAAGCTTAGGCATTAGTTATTTTAAACATAACTTTGAAAATGATCAGCCTGATCATCCGGAAGCCTATTCAACGTTAACTGTATTGACCGCCTTACCTATGATGAATGTATCAGCAGAAATGGCTCAAGATGATCAAGATGGCCGTGGATATAATCTTGGTTTCCAAGGAAAACTCTTTAATTACCCTACTACTTTAAATATTAAACATTTTGATAATTTAATTAGTGACCGAAATAGTCATTCGCAATTTACACAATATAAGGTTTCGAGTGTTGGGAACTTTCAAATATGGCAGAATAATATTCAACATGGAATGAAAATACTCCATGAAAATATTAATAATAGTAGCGAAAATATAGATGTTGAAAATAGGATGAGTTTTCAAATGGCTTCGGGCTTGTTAACTAACCAGAATAATTATCGAATATCTAGTTCTACAGATGATGCATTTTTTGGTTATATTAAGTACACATCTAGAAGTGGCAGTAAATATAAGTTTCGCTTGCAAGGTGATTATAAGATTAATCCAACCTCTAGTATCGAAAACGTTAATATAAATGTACGTACGGTGATTAATCCGAGAATTATTATGACAATGGATGCCGTTCATAATCCAAGTGATACTAAATCGACTCAATTGGGACTTACTTACTCTCAATTATTATCTTCATTTAAAATTAACCTTACAGGTCAATGGTATGAAAGTGGTGATTATACTGCATCGGTTAGTTTTAATTTCAGTTTGTCAGCGGCTCCACTGCACTGGAGCAATGAAAATCAGGTAGATAATGGTCGAGCACACTTGCATGCTTTTTTAGATGAAAACATGAATAGTGTATACGATGAAGGTGAACCATCATTAGAAGGTGTGACATTTAAAGGTAATAATGCTTGGAAGGACTTACAAACAAATGATCAAGGTGAAGTGATATTGCCAAGGTTGTCCACACGCAGCATAAATAAAATTTCAGTAATAGGGTCAACTTTGCCTGACCCATATTGGCGTGCTCAAAATCCTGATATCTATGTTTATAGCCATGCTGGTGGAAATGCAGATGTGAGTTACCCTGTGTATCAAACACTTGAAGTGGAAGGGCAGTTACACTGGCAACGAAATAAGTCCCTTCAACCTGCGGCAGGAGTTTTGCTGCATTTGGTAGGTGACGATGGTGAAGTACATAACGAAATATACTCAGAGTTTGATGGAGTTTATGTGTTTACTGGTGTTAACCCCGGTGAATATCGGTTGGTCATTCCAAAAGATGTACAAGATGCACTTAATATTCAATGGAATAAAGACATAATTATTTCAGCAAGTGCAGATCAGTCACTTATATATGTTGAAGATATTATAATTCAACGCTAATTTTACAGAGAATTTGCCTCGTAAATTGCAATTTGCAATAACAAAAATAAGCTTTATCTTCATAAATGCTAGAATATTTTAAATTACACTAATTTTCCTAAAATTAATTAAGATTACATTGCTGTATTATTTTTTAATTTTTTCCTATTTTTAGCTATATCCTCATAAACTTAATTCGCAATTGACTGAAATATAAGAAGTTATTGCGAATTATTTATGTCACATTAATTTACTCGTAATTACAGTTAGTTACACTTAATAAAAATAATCCTGAAGTCATATTTATTTCGTTTTTTATAAAAATTGGCACAGCCGCTGCAATACCCAAGTACATTCAAAAAAACTTAAAACAACAATTAAAAAATTACTTAAAAGGTGACTAACATGAAAAAGCTACTTCTTACTCTTACAGCCACTTCTTTACTATCAACTGCTGCAATGGCTGACGATTTAGCCGCTACTGCAAACGTTAATGTTTTAGCTGCACTATCTTTAGCAGAAACCACACAAATTGATTTTGGTACAATCGGTATTGAAGATGGTACATGTACCATGGCATCAGGCGGTGCATTAACAGGCTCAGCAGGTCAGTCGTGTTCAGGTACTCAAACACCGGGTTTGTTCACTATTACCGGTACAGATGGCCAAGTATTGGATTTATCAGTGGCTGCGGGCGCTGCGGTAGATGGCGTAACGTTTAACCCAGTCATTGATGGAGCAGCGACGGCAACTCTAACTGGGGGAACCGCCACAGTGGATATGATTGGTAATCTTGTACTTTCAAGTGCAACAGCCGGTGTTAAAACCATTAGCTATACATTTACTGCTAATTACCAGTAATTGATCACACTATAAAATTTAGGCCGCAAAATAAAAATAATAGGCCGCATAAACTTGGATAATAAAAATAATAAACCAAGATGCCAGAGCTTTGCTCTGGCTTTTTTGCTTTTACCCAGTCTGTTTTTTCAAACTTAACTCTCTTGTTATTTATTCTTTATCCAATACGAGTACATTACTCTGTGTTTTTTATATGCTTGGAAATACGGAATTATCCGCGTCTAGTCTGAGTCAGTTACTAGTACCCCCATATTTGATGCTATGCGATATTACGAGGCCATAACAGAGAGCTTTTTTACTTCCTATAACGAAAGTAGCACCTAGGATAAAAAACCTATGTGTGGATATTTAATTATGTACCGAGGAAGAGTATCGGCTAATAGCTAGATTGATTGCAAAACGCGTTGCAATTTTCAAAACGCAATTGAAAATTTCCAAAATACACACATGAATTAGTCGCTTTAAGCCTTACGTGTTGTATTGAATAAAAAATGTCCGAAATACTTTTGTAACAAATATAGCTGTTTATGAATAAATTGATATTGACACTTATTTAAAAAATGCGATTAGCGACACTAACCACTTATTTTAAAAGACAATATTAAATAAACCTAAATAGAAAAATACTTGAATTCAGAAACATAAAACTACATTAAGTTACATGCAAAATAATTTATAAAATTTAGGCATTTATTAAAATAATAAAACAAAAAATGGCACACCACCTGCAATACCTAAGTACGATTAAAAAAACTTAAAACAACAATTAAAAAATTACTTAAAAGGTGACTAACATGAAAAAGCTACTTCTTACTTTCGCAACGGCCTCTTTACTATCAACTGCTGCAATGGCTGACGATTTAGCCGCCACTGCAAACGTTAATGTTTTAGCGGCACTATCATTAGCAGAAACCACACAAATTGATTTTGGAACAATCGGTATTGAAGATGGTACATGTACTATGGCATCAGGCGGTGCATTAACAGGCTCAGCAGGTCAGTCGTGTTCAGGCACACAAACACCGGGTTTGTTCACTATTACCGGTACAGATGGCCAAGTATTAGACTTATCAGTGGCTGCGGGTGCTGCGGTAGATGGCGTAACGTTTAACCCAGTCATTGATGGCGCAGCGACGGCAACCCTAACAGGCGGAACCGCCACAGTGGATATGATTGGTAACCTAGTGCTTTCAAGTGCAACAGCTGGTGTTAAAACCATTAGTTACACTTTTACAGCTAACTATCAGTAATTTTAAACGAGATATAAATACTGTTACTAAACCCTATAAAAATAACAATATGATTTAGTAACAGAAACGCTCAAAAATAAAAATAATAGAGCGAAACGTATTGGGATTCACCTTTTAGCCAGAGCCTTGCTCTGGCTTTTTTTATTTGTTTATCTTCTATGGCCCTAATTTCAGCCCATTTGGGTGAATATAACAACACTGTTGCGCTATTTTACACTGTCTAGAATTAGCAAATCATGTACAATCTTTGGCGCACGAATCGGCGGAATCCTGAGGTTCATCACGTGATTTAGCCCTAATTATGATTCATACCAAAAGCCAAGCTACACTCTTTATTATATTAAGCACGGCTTGTGTTCAAAAGAGACTAAACATGGACTACCAACTAAAAGACGATATTGCATTCATCAACATAGACGATGGCAAAGCTAATGCTATGAATCATGAATTCATAGACGGTATGAATGCCGCATTCGACAAGGCCGAAGCCGAAGCAAAAGTCATTGTGATTCAAGGCCGTGAAGGCATGCTATCAGCGGGCTTCGACCTAAAAGCAATAGCCAAAGGCGGTGATCAGGCAGTACAAATGTTAGAAAAAGGCATGGTGTTAATGACACGTATGTACTCACTGCCTTTACCTGTTATCACCGTTTGTGAAGGCCATGCTATTGGCATGGGCGCGTTTATATTAATGGCATCGGATAACCGTATTGGTGTCGATTCAGAATACGTAGTAAACCTGCCAGAAACAGCCATAGGCATGCCGTTTACCCCAGTATTAATGAGCTTAATTAAAGATCGTATTGTCAATACCGAGCAAACCATCGCCGTTATGCAATCGAAAAAATACACTCCAGCTGAAGCAGTTGATGCAGGCTTTTTAGATCAGCTAGTACCCGCTGATAAACTACTAGAAAGTGCCACAGCCCTTGCTAAGCAGCTTGCTGAATTGCCAAAAGCCTTCTACAAAAAGAATAAGCTCGATCTGCGTGGCGATAGCCTAGAAGTGATGCGTGCTTCTTTGAAGTAAATAGCACTCTACTGAAAAGCGCCTTAGTGGAAACTCAAGGCGCTTTTTTTGGTTTAAGGGCCTCTAGAAAATCGGGTAACCTAGGCCAATGCCTAAAAATTCAGGTACAATCCCCAACCAATTATCCTATTGTAAATTAAGGTTTAACCATGACTACGCGTATTGCCATTATTGGTGCGGCAGGCCGCATGGGCCGCATATTGATCGAAGCCACTGATCTTGCCGACGGTGCAAAATTGGGCGCCGGAATCGTATTACCGGATGACAGCCTGAAAGGGGTTGATGCAGGTGAGATGGCTGGCTTGGGGAAAAAGCTAGATGTAAAACTGGTAGGCTCACTTGAAGAAGCGGTAAACGACTTCGACGTTCTTGTGGACTTCACCGCTCCAGAAACCACCATGAACAATATTGAATTTTGCCAAGCGAATGGCAAAGGCATCGTAATTGGCACAACGGGTCTGACCGATGAGCAAAAAACCACATTGCAAGCCGCTGGCAAAGAAATGCAAATCGTATTTGCTCCTAACTACTCTGTAGGTGTCACATTGTGTTTGAATCTTTTGCGTATGGCCGCCAAAGTTATGGGCAACGACAGTGACATTGAAGTTATTGAAATGCATCACCGTCACAAAGTAGATGCTCCTTCTGGTACCGCATTGCGCTTAGGTGAGGTGATTGCTGAAACCCTTGATTGGGATTTAAACGAAGTAGCGGTATATGGTCGTGAAGGCCAAACCGGTGCGCGCCCACAAAAGCAAATTGGTTTTGAAACCATTCGTGGTGGCGATGTAGTAGGAGATCACACGGTCATGTTTGCAACCGAAGGTGAGCGTGTTGAAATTACCCATAAAGCACAATCTCGTATGACTTTTGCAAAAGGTGCAGTACGTGCTGCGGCTTGGTTAAAAGCGCAGCCTAATGGCGTGTATGATATGCAGGATGTTTTGGGTTTTTAATTTTCAAGCTAAAAAATATTATCACCTAAAAAACCGGAGTATAAAAATACTTCGGTTTTAATCTACGTGGGCAATATAAACAGAGTTAGACGATTGCTCGCCTGTGTATGGGTTATCAAAATACACCATGTGTGTTTCCACTTTAGGAAAAACGGTTTTTAACACATCCACAAACGTATCGTCTGGCGCTTCATCCGACCATAACCCAAATACGCCCCCTGAATGAATTTTCGCTTTCATGGCGTTTAAGCTTTCGGTGGTGTAAAAACGGCTGTTCTCTGGATTGAGCCAGTAACTGGGTGTATGGTCGATATCCAGTAGTACAGCATGGACTTTGGCATTGCCTTTACTGCCGTCAAAATTGGTGTTGGCTGCGGTGGCAAATTCAAAAAAATCCCCGAGGGCGTAACGACAGCGTGGGTCGTTGGTTAGTTCACTACCTAAAGGTACTAAGCCTTGCTCGTGCCAACGAATCACTGGCTCCATTACGTCCACCACGCATAGGCTTTTCACATTTTTAAAGTCCAAAGCGGCTTTTGCGGTGTAGCCTAAGCCTAACCCGCCCACTACCACATCAATCTCTTGACCTTCAAATTTTGCCAAACCCAATTTAGATAGTTCAACCTCGGCCTCCACAAATAAACTGGACATTAAAAACTCGTCGTTCATTTTCACTTCGTATAGAACTTTATGATTCAAGCGCGGTTCCGAGCGTTTACGCAGGCTGATAGCACCGCGAGGGGTGACTTGATAGTCGATCTCTTCAAATACAAAGGACATATTGGGCACCCTAAAAATGTGGTTTCATCATACGGGGTTCGCGAAAAGGGGGCGAGAGTTTATTTGACTTTAAAACCGCTCTGATTCGTGTCACATTTAGTGGATAAAGTACCAATGGGTAATGATTAAGGATAACAGGTTATGCGTATATTGATTTTACTGATGTTGCTTGTGGGACTAACGGGTTGCTCAAATGATGCCATCACTGCCGCAGGTGCTATTGCCTATGCAGAGAAAGACGGGCAACGTTTTATTTTATTGGCGGACCACACAGGGTTGTCGGCCCATCGCGGTTATGGGGCATTCGGTGGTGGTTTAGAAGAAAACGAAACCTTAGAGCAAGGTGCACTTAGAGAATTTCATGAAGAAACAGCTTGTCACTTTTTAAGCCAGCCCATTGAAATATCGAAGAGCTATGTGCGCAATAAAAAATTTGTGAGTTTTGTGGTGCACGTGCCGTTTATAGATGAAGTGATTTTAAATCAAAAAAGCGAAACCCCGAATTGTGAAGGCAAGGTTTATTCAGAGCGGGCAAATTGGGTTTGGGTAGAAGCGGGGGACTTTTTACAGCAGATTCAGCAGGGTGATGATTATAAAACTAAGGGTTTAGTATTATTGTTGTGGGATAAATCCATCATTATCTTCAAGAAAGCTCAAGAGCAGGGCTTGCTATAAATCCACCTTCCCATGCTTGATGACCTCGCCCAGTTGCCATAATTTCCATTCCCCTTTTTCATAAATTTGCCAATCATCATCCGTGGTCAGAGGCTCGGTGGCAATAATACTCACCACGTCATTGGGTGTGGTTTCTCCTGCGAAGTCCACTGTCACATCGGCATCTTTTAATTGTGCATTAGTCAGAGATGCTATCTCTCCGTCGCTTAGCTAAAAGTACAACCTATTTGCGTATACGACATGCAGAACGTGTTGGGTTTTTAAATAAACCGCAGTGTATTCAAAAAAACGGAAGCCTCACAAGTAAAGTTGATTTCAGTTGTTGCGTGTTTTTTAGGCAATAAACAAGCTAGGAGATTATGTCGTAACGATAGAAGCTAAATCAATTAAAAAATTATTCAAATAGTACGATTAAGCACTGTATATCGTTTTTATGATTTTGATTGGGGCAAATGAAAAACCATGAAAAAGCTGCTAGCATACCCCCCAAATATTAAAGGACTAGATTTCCACATGTTAAACGTCAAGGAATGTCGCACCTACGGCTTTGTGGTTGCCGCACTTATCTCGCTTTTTGTTGCTTCAACTGCTCAGGCAGAATCCGGTCGTAGTGATTACGATTTAGATGACGATGGCCTTATCGAAATCAATGATCTGGCCGACCTTAATGCAATTCGTTATAGCCTGTCTGGGCGAGCACTTTATGGGGAAAATACAGGTTGTCCCAATACAGGCTGTGATGGTTTTGAACTTACCGCTGACCTAGATTTTGATACTAATCAAGATGGTGCCATTGATGGCAATGATGATTATTGGAATGACGGCGCAGGTTGGGCGCCTATTGGTTATAGATATGAAAGACCCTTTAACGCACGTTTTAATGGCAACGGCCATGTGGTTCGTAATTTATATATAAATCGGCAGTCTGATACTGATCCTATTGGTTTGTTTGGCACTATAGATGGAGCGAACATTCGCCAGTTGGTGCTGATCGACGTAAATGTAGCGGGCATTTATTATGTTGGGGGGTTGGCAGGGCATGCTTCAGTTAATAATACCTTAGAAGCCAATACGGTGATGGGGTTGGTAGAAAGTATATATTCACGGGGTGCCGATGCCGGCATGCTAGTTGGTTCTATCTATGGTAGTAACGTCATTCGCGCTAATTTAGTCAGTGGTCGCGTACTGGCTAAAGGCTACTATGTGGGTGGTTTGATTGGTGGTATTGGTTCATACAACACAGTAGAAGGTAATCTAAGTACGGCATGGGTAGAAAGCTCTTCATATGTGGGTGGATTGCTAGGTTATGTGCTTTCATTCTCAAGTAATACCTTACAAAACAATTACTGGGCCACGGATGCTTCTGGGCAATTAACCAGTCATCGAAGCAGCGAAGCGAATAGCTATGTTGGGTTAGAGCTGGCTACTTTACGCTGTGGGGTGATGGCCAATACTGATTATGCCAATAGCAACTGTGTTAGTGAAGATGGTGCCGCCGAAGGCTTAAACGGCCCTGTTACGGTATTTAAAGACTGGGATACCTATGGCGTTACCGACACTGATGGTGTATTCCAACCTTATTGGGATTTTGGCTCTAACCAGCAACTGCCTGCGCTGAACTTAAATGGCATCATTCACCGGGACAGTGATGGCGATGGGGTGGCAGATGATATTGATGTTTACCCCTTAAATTTTGCTGCCAGCAAAGACAGCGATCAAGACGGCGCTCCAGATGCTTGGACGTTAGGCTGTGATGCACAATGCCGCGCCGATTCCGGCTTAATATTAGATGGGTTCCCTAATCAATTTGCTGCATATCTTGATGCGGATTTAGATGGTTTACCCGATGCTTGGAAT
>NZ_BAABWE010000010.1:0-157203 GCF_040371755.1 Oceaniserpentilla sp. 4NH20-0058 | reverse complement strand
TATCGGCCTATACGAACTAGGCATAATTTCTTATCATGGGTGTCTGGAAAATTCCCTTTTGAAAAATTAGGGTCACTTAAATAACGTTGACTGAGGGCATTGCCTTTGTACAGCTTATGCCAGCGATCAATAACCTCATCAATATCCCAGTTATTAGCTTGCTTTTGATTGACGTGTAACACCACGTGATAGTGATTGGACATGATGGCGTAGGCTGCAATATCAATGGCAAAGACTTGAGATTGGTTTAATAACTCATTTTCAAGCCAAGCTCGCCTGTGTTCGTAGCTCACTTCATCATGGCTGTCATAACCACATAAAAATGCTTTACGTACACAGCGAGATACGCAGTGATAATAAGGCGTAGCCTCAAGGCTCACTTGTTCCTTCCTTGGTTTTGGCATATTCAATCCTCCGATATTTTAAATATGATGGAGCCGTTGATGATTGTGAATACGAAGTTTGTATGAATGATCAAATATTGGCCTATACGAACTAGGCATAATTTCTTATCATGGGTGTCTGGATAATTGCTTTCGCAGTTTTTAAACGCTGGCCGTCGTTTTCGTTTAAGTAGTGTAACTGTTTTATCCAGAACCGTTGGGCTTACCACTAAATTTTTAAAGTTCTGTTCAGGTTCCAGTGTCATGGGGTTTCACCCAGTGCGTCGAGCCATTCCGATAGTGGAATGGCTTTTTCAACTTCTTGCGCGAGGCGATTCAGCTCTTGGTTTTGGTGTTGCGCATAATCGAACCCTTCTGCTTGTTCTAGTCCTGCCCATTTTAATAAAAAATCGAGCATGGTTGGTTCGTCAAAAATGCCGTGAAGGTAGCTGGCAAAAATGGATTGCTCTGCATTGAATATGCCGTCGTTGTGGTCACCTAAATTTATGATGCCTTTGTCAAAGTCTGGCCCTTGGCTGATGCCTGCGTGAATTTCATAGCCTTTAACATGTATGCTTTTTTGTTGTGAATCATAAAATTTACCTTTCACATTGAGCAGGGATTTTTGTTTATCAAGTGTGGTTTCAAAGTCTAAATAGCCAAAGGTTTGGGTGCTGCCTGCTGTGCCTTCTATGCCGTCTGGGTCATGTATGGCGTGGCCAAGCATTTGTAATCCACCGCAAATGCCCATCAATTTTCCACCGTACCTTAAGTGTTTTTCAATGTGTTTAGTCCAGCCGCTTTGTTTAAGCCACTGATAATCTTGGCGGACGTTTTTTGTACCCGGCAGTATGATTAAGTCGGCCCCTTTGAATCGCTTGGCATCTTTTATGAATTCTAAATTCACATTAGGGTGCAGGGCGAGGGCATCAAAGTCGGTGTGGTTACTAATACGCGTTAATACAGGTACGACCACATGTAGGTTGTTTTCATGGTCGGTTTGCTGCTTGATGTGAATAGCGTCTTCGGCTTCTACATGTAAATTCTCAATATAGGGTATTACCCCTAATACAGGTTTGCCGGTTTTTTCTTCAAGCCAATCTAGGCCCGGTTTTAATAACGCAATGTCACCGCGAAAGCGATTGATGACAAATCCTTTAACGCGTTTTTGTTCTGATTCGCTTAAACAATCCAATGTACCCGTTAAGTGGGCAAACACACCACCACGATCAATGTCGGCCACAATGATAACGGGACAATCGGCGGCTTCGGCAAATCCCATGTTGGCTATGTCGCGATCTCTTAGGTTAATTTCTGCTGGGCTGCCGGCCCCTTCGACGATGACAAAATTATATTCTTTGACTAAACGCTGATGGGACTTTAAAACCGCGTTTAATAATTCAGGTTTGTGGTTGTGGTAGTACATGGCGTCCATGTTGGCCACGGCTTTACCATGAACAATCACTTGCGCGCCGGTATCGGAGTTGGGTTTGAGTAAAACGGGGTTCATATCCGTGGTGGGTTTTATGCCACAGGCCATGGCTTGTACCGCCTGAGCACGGCCGATTTCACCACCATCGGCGGTGACAGCGCTGTTCAGTGCCATGTTTTGTGGTTTGAACGGGGCGACTTTGTAACCGTGGTTGGCAAGTATTCGACAAATGGCAGCCACTAAAATACTTTTGCCTGCGTCACTGGTGGTGCCTTGCACCATGAGGGTGGTATTAGATTGAAAGTGTGTCACGTTAAACCAGTGATTAAAAAGCTTAATGATACGTCATTAATCTGCTGGTTCGAGAGTTTTAATAAATATATTTAAAGTTTTTTTGTAGCGAGCCTCAATGAGTGTGAGCTTGTTAATTAATGTTGGGGTCATATCCATGCCTTTTGCAATGAGCAGGATTCCGTCTGGGCTGAAGACATCTCGGTTTACCTTATCGCCCGGTTGGATTTCATCAATCGGAATCAGTTTGTCGCTTTCAGTTGTTTTATGTTTACTGATTTCTAATATTAATTTTTTGTATAATTTAACTAACTCTGGGTCGTATTTAGTTCCACTGCTTTTTTCCAGTAACTCAAGAGCGTCGTTATGACTTAATACATCCTTTAGGTATATTCCATGTATCATTTGCTGATAATCAATGACGATTCGTAATATACGTGAGCCTAAAGGAATTTTATTCTTGCTTAATTTTTCTGGTAAGCCCGAGCCATTATAATTTTCGTTTTGGTGACGTATTAACTTTGCAGTGAAATCCATACTGGTCAGGGGTGTTAATAAATCGGCACCTTGTAAAGGGTGCTGTTGATATTGCGCTAACATGTCTTTGGTCATGTCTTGTAGGGGTTGATTTAATAACGTTTCAGGAAAATTAATTTTACCTAATTGGTATAGTCTGGCTGCATTACGAATTTCAGTAATGATTTTACTGTCTAGCTTAATTAATTTGGCCAATGCAACACAGTGACTGACCACATCCTTATTCATGTCTTTTGGAGTAGGCACACGCATGTGAATCAAATTGCTCATAACTTTGATGGTGGTGTTATATTGATTGAGCAATTCCCCTTTTGCCATGTCCGCTAACACCGTGGCGTGTTTCAACTCGTTGGATACACTTATCACTTGATTTTGCAGGGCTTGATGCTCTGCCTGATCTGGCGTTTCGGCTTCAATACGTTGCTTTTCGATAATTTCAGCTTCTACGGTTTCTCTAAGTGATTGGTTGTCCCACGGTTTGCTTAAATATTGGTGAACTTGGCCATCATTAATCGCGCGAATGGTACTTTCTTGGTCGCTATAGCCAGTTAAAAGGATTCTTCGACTTTGTGGGTTCAGTTTTATTGAATGGGATAAAAATGTGGCGCCGTCCATTTCTGGCATGCGCATATCAGACACAATCACATCAAATTGGCTATTTTCTAAGATGGCCAGCGCTTCTTGGCCTGAATTGGCGGTATGAACATCAAACTGTTTCCCCCTAAATACACGGCTAAGTGCGGTCAGCATTTGTGGTTCGTCGTCTACAAATAGAATTTTAGCTGTGTCAGTCATAGGGTCACCCCTTAATTCACGGATATATTGACTATATTTCAACCTGTCTAAGCTGTCTAAGATTAAAAAAGTATAATGATTGACTATTAATTATACTAAAAAACATCTAAATTGATTATTAAATGATCACTTCTACGAGGTTGTGATGGAAGATGTATATACAACCGGAGAGGTAGCAAGGTTCACAGGGGTGAACTTTCGTACGGTGATCCGTTGGATTGAGCGGGGTGAACTAAAGGGTTATAAGCTACCCGGTCGGGGTGATCACAGGGTGCAGCACAGTGCATTGTTAGCATTTATGGCTAAGAACAATATCCCTGTTCCGGCAGAATTACAGGAAACAAAGCAAAAGGTATTGGTGGTAGATGATGATATTGCAATGGCATCGGCTATTGCACGGATTTTTAAACGTCTAGGGTGGCAAGTAGAACAAGCCCACGATGGCTTTGAAGCGGGTATGTTATTGGCATCATTTGAGCCCAGTATCATGACATTAGATTTAAAAATGCCTTATATGGATGGCTTCAATGTATTAGCGGTATCTCGTGAAAAATTTAAGCAGCATGGGCTAAAAATTATTGTGATCAGTGCACAAGGTAAACATGAGTTAAATAAAGCACTTGAACAAGGCGCTGATGCGGTACTAGAAAAACCATTTGAAAATGAAACCCTAAAACAATTGATTGATAAATTGAGTCATTAACTCAGCCAGTGAGGTATCGCCATGCAAGGTATTATATTTAATGCGTTAGAAGAATTTGTATTAACAAATACGGATATGGAAACATGGAATAGGGTGATAGAAAACTCCAAGGTGGCTAGTCAGGGCGTATACACCTCAGGGGGAAGTTATGATGACAATGAAATTGTGAGTTTGGCAACAGAGTTGTGTCAGCAGTTGGGAGTATCGTTAGAGGATGGGCTAAAAATGTTTGGGGAATTTCTATTTGGTTATCTAATAGAAAAAGGCCCTGTTGAAATATCAAGTTATTCGAATACGCAAGAATTACTTAAGAACTTAGAGGATGTTGTGCATAAAGATGTAAAGCGCATTCATCCCGATGCCTATACACCATTCTTTCAATATACGGCTCAGACAGAAAGCCAAGGAGAATTAATTTACTACAGTAAACGAAAGTTATGTGTAGTCGCTGAGGGCTTATTGCAGGGAGCTGCAAAGTTTTATGGTCAAAATATAAACATGAAACATACTTCATGCATGCATGACGGCGCCGAAAAATGCCACTGGAACGTTAAATTTTCAACGGTTTAATGTAGGAGTTTAATATGAGTGATGCTTATCAATCTGCCTACGAGCGTGAAAAAAAAGCTCGATTTGCTGCTGAAAAATTACTGGATGAGAAAACCCGTGAGGTACAATCCAGTATTGATATGATTCAGCATCAATTTAACGATTTAATGCAACAAAAAAAGGAATCAGATTATCTTTTGGCAGTTGCTAGGCTGACTCAATCTGATGAGTCTTTGACTCAAGTTGTGCAGAAATATACACAAGAGAGTATGCAATTCTTAGATGCTCGTTTTTCACGTTATAGTTTTATTAAGGGCGGTAAAATAAAACTATCTAACCCTATCGGCTTGAATGAAAGGTTGGTCCCGCTGCATTCTGAGGCGCACAAATCAATTTATAATGATCATGATCGCACCACGTTAAAAATACGAGATTTAAATCAGCCAGATTTATTAGATATTTGTCAGCAGCATGGGGTTGATAGGGTGGTACTGTTGCCAATTAAGTCTTTTGGTAAAGTGACCACTGTTTGTGAGTTGTATCTATCCAGTGAAACAGAGTTTAAGTCTAATGTGATTGATCAGTGCCAAGTGGCCGGATATCAAATTAGCGGTATGTTAGAGCGTAATGCGAATAACAAAAAACTTGAAGAGAGCTTTAGTGAAATTAAATCTAGTCACGATAAATTAAAACAAGCTCAGGCTCAGTTAGTGCAATCAGAAAAGATGGCTTCTCTTGGTCAGTTAGCCGCTGGTGTAGCCCATGAAATTAATAATCCAATTGGATTTGTGATGAGTAATTTAGGAACGTTGCGTGAATATACAGATGTTATGTCGGATTATTTTTCACTTTCATGTCAGCTTGTAGCGTCTTTGGATTCGGAGCAAGCTCAGAAAATGAAAGCAATTGACGAAGAGCAGGACTTAAATTTTATTTTTGGTGATATTGGAAATATCATGAACGACTGCGATGAAGGGTTGCGCCGTGTTAAAGAAATTGTCTCAAACTTAAAATCGTTTGCGCGCAGTGATGAAGAGGAGTCTACTGAGTTTAATTTGAATTTGTGCATTGATAATATCATTAAAGTGGTATGGAACGAGCTGAAATACAAAGTGACACTGCATAAGCAATTTGATGAAGACTTGCCTTTAATAAAAGGCCACGAAGGTCAAATTGGTCAGGTGGTGATGAATATGCTGGTCAACGCTTCACAGGCTATGGAAGAAGAAGGTGATATTTATATCTCAACTGAAAAACAAGCGAAAACCATTAGGTTGGTTATTCGGGATACAGCTAAAGGTATGCCATCCTCTGTGATAGAGAAAATATTCGATCCTTTTTTTACCACTAAAGGAGTGAGTGAAGGCACAGGCCTTGGACTATCTATTTCTTATGGCATCATAGAAAGCCACGGTGGCAGTATTAAGGTGGATTCAAGAGAGGGCGAAGGCACTACATTTACCATTGAATTGCCATGTTAGTGGCGTGGTTAATGGGTTATCAGGAGAGGCTTTTAATCCAGTTGTGGGCATCTTCTAGATTAGTAAAGAATTGGTAGTTTGCAGGAAGGTCCACTGGAGCTAATAGCGTGTTTTTTAAAATACTTTCGGCCAGTTTGGTTTCTAAAACAAAGGCCTCGTTTTTTATGCCATGAGAGCGACCTATCACTGGGATTTCAAGTAATTTCTCTATACATTCTGGTGTTGCAAGCCAGTTATCTTCGGATATCACTAGAATATTAAAAGGTGGTTTAAAGTTATTAGAAGCTTTTTCCATGAAGCTTTTGAAATGCATAAAAAAAGCATTAGCCAGTTCAATATTCCAAGAACCTTTAACGGTGAGTGTAATGAGGTTGTTTTCTATACCAATATCATACTTGCCATGAGACTCGAACATGTCAAAACCTACAAAGTTCTAATTTCTCTCTTTAAATAGTAGTACACATTTCTTGAACCAATAACTCTCGCATATTTTGATGATGCTTAACTCGCTTGGCGGTATTAAAAAAGGATTGGGCCTCTTTATGTTGTATTTTCAAAAACGTTAGCCACTGTTTAATGCGATCACCGGCAAATTTTGTGTTCCCCCCTGCAACTGTTGCATCCAACATCCATATCAAATGTTTTAAAAGGTCTTGCCACGTTTCCGCTGTGTAGTGGACTTTATTGCGTTCATGTTTAATTTGTAGAGCTAAATCTGGAGTGGCTATGGCACCACGTCCTAGCATAATTTGATCACAGCCACTGACTTGCTTGCATTTAATGTAATCCTCTACCGTCCAGATTTCACCGTTGGCCATGATGGGGATGCTTACCTGCTGTTTGATCTTTGCAATCCACTCCCAGTGAGCAGGGGGTTTGTAGCCCTCAACTTTAGTGCGTGCATGAATGCACAGCATATTTGCACCGGCGTCCTGTACGGCTTGTGCATTTTCTAACGCCAGTGATTTATCCTCATAGCCTAAGCGCATTTTGGCCGTAAGAGGTATGTGTGCTGGCATGGCGGCGCGCATGGCTGAGAGTACGTTAAATAAGTTGTCAGGGTTTCTTAGTAATATGGAACCCCCTGAACTGTTGCAAACAAACTTAGATGGACAGCCAAAATTAACATCAATGACTGGTGCGCCAAGCTCAATGCCTCGACAGGCGTTTTCTGCCATGACTTGAGGAACACTACCAAGTAATTGCAAATGCACAGGGGTGCCAGAAGGGGTTTGCCAGTTGTTTAGAGCTTCTGGGCAAATTCTGGTGAAAACTCGTTCAGGTAATAATTGATTGGTAATGCGTAAAAACTCGGTAACGCAGTAATCAAATGCGCCATCACGAGTGAGTAGGTTGCGCATATGTACGTCTACCAAGCCCTCCATGGGGGCCAGTGCTAATTTCATGTGTCTGTTGTTCAAAAAATGGACGGCTATTCTACCAGAATTCCCTTTCTTTTATGCGACAAATCAAGTGCTTATGTGGTGCACAAAATTTGCCTAAAACCCTGATTTGAAGTACATTAGCGCGATATTTTGTCTGGCTTGATTAAAATTTGGGCAAAATGCTATTAATAAAGACTAATTAAAAATAATCCAAGTTTTTATGAGTTGTTATTAAACTCTCTGCGTGAGCAGATCCGATCAGTACTAATGAGGAGTGGATGATATGTCCCCGATCGTAGCTGACGGCCTAGGCCTAATGGCGTTTGGCATGGGTACAGTATTTGTTTTCTTGATACTGCTTATTTTTGCCACAACCATTATGTCTAAACTGGTAGTGAAGTATTTTCCTGAAGCCGCACCGGTTCCAGCGAAAGCTAAAAAAGCTCCAGCACAGGGCGTCGATTCGCAGCTATTAAAAGTGTTAGCTGCTGCTGTAAAAGAGCACCGTTCTCGCCAAAAGTGAGCAAACGGGCTTTAAATAACGAACAATAATTTACATAGGCCATTACAAATGACCGATACTAAAAAACCATTAGGCATAACGGACGTCGTATTACGCGACGCTCATCAATCTCTATTTGCTACGCGCATGCGCCTTGACGACATGCTGCCAATCGCAGAAAAATTAGATCAAGTGGGTTTCTGGTCTTTAGAATCATGGGGCGGCGCCACATTTGATTCCTGCATTCGCTATTTGGGTGAAGATCCTTGGGATCGTATCCGTGCGTTTAAAAAAGCCATGCCAAATACAAAGCAACAAATGCTTTTGCGTGGTCAAAACCTATTAGGTTATCGTCATTATGCTGATGACGTTGTTAATAAATTCGTAGAACGTGCTGCTACTAACGGCGTTGATGTGTTCCGTGTTTTTGATGCCATGAACGATCCACGCAATCTTGAAACTGCTATTAAGGCAGTTAAAGCAAACGGTAAGCACGCTCAAGGTACTCTGTCTTACACCACGTCTCCTGTACACAATTTAGAAGCTTGGTTAGGTCTTGCTAAGCAAATTGAAGACTTGGGTGCTGACTCTATCGCCATTAAAGATATGGCGGGTATCATTAATCCTTATGAAGCGTTTGAGCTGGTTTCTCGTCTTAAGAAAGAAACGGATCTTGAAGTTCAGCTTCACTGCCACGCCACGGCGGGTATGTCTGACATGGCTATATTGAAAGCCATCGAAGCGGGTATTGACCGTGTTGATACGGCGATCTCCTCTATGTCAGGTACTTACGGTCACTCTGCTACTGAAACTGTGGTAGCAGCTATGCAAGGTACTGATCGTGATACCGGTATCGACCTTCTTCTTCTTGAAGAAATAGCGGCTTATTTCCGTAATGTTCGTAAAAAATACGCGAAATTCGAAGGCGCACTACGCGGTACCGATTCTCGCATCCTTGTCGCTCAAGTACCTGGTGGCATGTTAACGAACATGGAAAACCAACTACGTGAGCAAGGTGCTTCTAATAAGTTCGATGAAGTACTACAAGAGATTCCACGTGTACGTGAAGATCTTGGTCACATTCCATTAGTAACACCGACTTCTCAAATCGTGGGTACTCAAGCGGTACTAAACGTATTAACGGGCGAGCGTTACAAGTCTATCTCTAAAGAGACTCAAGGCATCCTTAAAGGTGAATACGGTGCAGCACCTGCTCCTATGAACGCTGAACTACAAGCACGTGTGCTTGATGGTGCTGAAGTGATCACGTGTCGCCCAGCTGATCTTCTAGAGAACGAACTAGACAAGCTAATTGCAGATGTTGACGCGCTTGCAGCCGATAAAGGCTTCAAACTTGCCGCTGACAAAATTGATGATGCGCTAACTTACGCATTGTTCCCTCAAATCGCGCCTAAGTTCCTAGAAAACCGTGGTAACCCTGACGCGTTTGAGCCAGCTCCTAAAGGCGACGCTGAAGACACTTACACCATCTCTGTTGATGGCAACGAATACGTTGTTAAAGTGAACGAAGGCGGTGATGTAACTCAACTAGGTGCTCTAAATGGCGCACCAACAAGCCTAGGCGGTGCTGCGGCTCCTGCTGGTGGTGCAGCGCCTGCTGCTGGCGGCGGCGAACCTGTTCCTGCTCCTCTTGCTGGTAACATTTGGAAAGTAGAAGTGAATGTTGGTGATCACGTTGAAGAGGGTGATCTTATCATTATCCTTGAAGCCATGAAGATGGAAACCGAAGTACGTGCTGCTAAATCTGGTACGGTCGGTAGCATCAGTGTTAAAGAAGGCGACTCTGTTGCCGTTGGCGACACTCTGCTAACTATCGCGTAAGGGGATTGTCGATGGAAACTTTACTTAACTTTTGGCATGACACGGGTATCTATCAAATAGAACCCGGTCAGGCTGCCATGATGATCGTTGCTTTTTTAATGCTGTATTTAGCCATTAAAAAAGGATTTGAGCCTTTGCTACTGCTTCCAATTGCAGTGGGTACGCTAATGGTAAACATTCCAGGTGCGGGCCTTGGTTGGTCGGCAGCGGAGCAAGCTATCCGAATTGGTTCACCTGAAGTACTGGATCAATTCCGTACTTTATTAGGCTTAGCGGCAAATGCGGATATAGCGGCTTTATTAGACGCTTATCATCACGCTGATACCCTTGTATACAAGCAAGCGGTGGCACTGGGCGGAAGCTTGGGCTTTGATAATGGTATGTTGTATACCTTTTACTCAATGACCATTGCCAGTGGTGTTGCACCATTGTTAATTTTCATGGGTGTGGGTGCGATGACGGACTTTGGTCCTTTATTGGCAAACCCTAAAACCTTGCTATTAGGTGCGGCAGCTCAGTTCGGTATCTTTGGTACGGTTATTGGCGCTGTTACTTTGACGTACTTCGGTATCATGGACTTCTCTGCCATGCAGGCAGCGGCGATTGGTATCATTGGTGGTGCTGATGGCCCTACCTCTATCTTTATTGCCTCTAAGTTGGCTCCTGAGTTATTGGGTGCGATTGCGGTAGCAGCATATTCATATATGGCACTGGTTCCTATGATTCAGCCGCCAATTATGAAAGCCCTAACCTCAGAAGCGGAACGTCAAATTAAGATGGAACAGCTTCGTACGGTTACTAAGCTTGAGAAAATTTTGTTCCCAGTTGCTGTATTGATTCTTGTAGCATTTATTTTACCTTCAGCAGCACCTCTACTGGGTATGTTCTGCTTTGGTAATTTAATGAAAGAGTC
Organism: Oceaniserpentilla sp. 4NH20-0058; assembly: GCF_040371755.1. NCBI lineage: Bacteria > Pseudomonadati > Pseudomonadota > Gammaproteobacteria > Oceanospirillales > Oceanospirillaceae > Oceaniserpentilla > Oceaniserpentilla sp. 4NH20-0058. The sequence goes on along the minus strand of NZ_BAABWE010000010.1, from coordinate 146,390 downwards.
TGGCGTGGTTGAGCGTTTAAGCGATACAGCACAAAACGCGTTGATCAACGTGGTGACTATTTTCTTAGGTCTATCGGTTGGTTACAAAATGAGTTCTGATGCATTCCTTAACTGGGAAACCATTGCCATCATTGTATTGGGCTTAGTAGCTTTCTGTGTGGGTACAGCAGCGGGTGTGTTAATGGCGAAATTAATGAATCTATTCGTTAAAACGCCTATTAACCCTCTAATTGGTTCGGCTGGTGTATCGGCTGTACCAATGGCGGCACGTGTATCGAATAAAGTTGGTTTAGAGGCAAACCCTCAAAACTTCCTATTGATGCATGCCATGGGTCCAAACGTAGCGGGTGTAATCGGTTCTGCCGTTGCAGCCGGTGTGATGCTGTCTTACTTTGGTTAATCTAGCTTAAGTGAACTAAGTCACAAAAAACCCTGTTATTTACATAACAGGGTTTTTTTTTGATCTATAGATAAGCTATTGTTGCAAAAAGAGCACAAACAATAACCAATTGTTCTCGAAAATTTACGTTCAATTATCTAAACTCTGCCAAACTTGATTAATACTTAAACAATAAAAAGTGATCAATATGCGCACCATTAAACAATTTACAGATGACGAAAATCGCGTTTTTGCCAGTATTAGTATTGATACTGAATTGAGTTTGCTGATGTGTATCTGGTTTGGAGAGATAAGCCATGTTGGTCAAGTCACGCAGGTCCATGGTTTCTGTTCTGAGCAAGTAAAGGAGTTAGATATTAAAAACTGGTTGAGTGATGTCACAGCCTTAGAAGGGAGCTATTTAAACTTTTCTGGCGAATCACAAAAAAGCATTTTTGAAGGATTAAGCCAAACTCAGTTGCAACGCTTTGCCATTATTAGTCAACGTCCAGCCAATCCGGCTAGGTCTGCTATGATCAGTACCTTAAAGGAAATGCATATTGAAGGGCGAACCTTTAACCAAATACCAGAAGCTTTAAATTGGCTCACTGAAAATAAGTCCTTAAGCTACAACTGGGGAATAAGGAATGTCAGTTAATCGCTGAATAGTCATAAAACGCCCCATTTTCCGAGTTAGCAGCGTAACCATCTAGTGTCGTCTAATCTGTAGGTAGATTAGATAAATTTAAGAATGACTGTAAATGGGCCTTTCGTTGTGACCTGCTTACCTCTATGGATAGATGGTTATGTCCCTGATGAATGCAGATTTCTCCCCGTGGACGCTGGTGCTGATTGGTCTAATAGTAGTATTAACCCTCTATTTCCAGTTTTTTCGCTACAGTTCTCGCACCGCTGAGTCCGCCCCAACCATACTCACCAGTATTGGCATCTTTGGCACATTTCTAGGTGTCGCTTTAGGTTTGAACAGCTTTGATACCTCCGCATTACAAGATAGCGTCCCCCAGTTGTTGTCAGGTTTGAAAACGGCGTTTTGGTCTTCTATAGCGGGTTTATTAGGGGCCCTGAGCATTAAGTTTAGAGCGGTGATGGATGCAACTCATGGTGAAGAACACCACCAGCGAACGGCCAGTATTGATGACTTAAATGAATCACTTCAATCCATATTAAAATCCCTGAGCGATAGCACTCAAGAGACTGCATTCCAGCAAATTGCGCTAATGCGGATAGAGCAGAAACGACAAAATGAAGATTTGATCTCAGCCATGCAGCATTACCAAGAAAAAATGGTAGAGGCGAATACTCAAGCGTTGATTGAAGCGTTGGCAGTGGTGATGCGTGACTTTAATACCAAGATTGATGAGCAATACGGTGAAAACTTTAAGCGTTTAAATGAAAGCGTTGGCAGTATGTTGCAATGGCAAAAAGAATATAAACAGCAACTTATTGAGCTGGCTGATAATCAACAGCGCATTGGTGCGTCCATGATGAATGCCAGTAATGCATTTGAAAGCATGGTGAACCATGCAGAATCCTTTAATGGAATCAGTGAAAGTTTAGGCAGTATGCTGCAGGGAATGAATACACAGCGGGATGTGTTAGATAAGCATCTCTCAGGTTTGGCACAGCTCGTTAATGCAGCAGGGCAAGGCTTACCTCAATTAGAAGAGCGAATTACATTTTTGACATCGGGTTTGGCAACCACCTTAGAGCAATATAATCAACGTATGGAGGCCATGCTTGTTAATACAACCCAAAGTATGACCACCACCACAGACAAACTGGGCAATGAATTACAGCAAGCCTATTCACAAGCCTTTGATAAGCTTGATCAGCAAATTATTCAAAGCATGACACAAAGTGATAAAAAACTGGCAAAACTGGATGCAGCCTTAGAACAGGAGTTGAATAAATCGCTTAAAACAATGGGGCAGCAACTTGGTGCTTTAAGTGAAAAGTTTGTTCAAGATTACGGGCCTCTTACTGATCGTTTAAAAGAAATTGTTCAAATAGCTCAAAACAAGGGTTAATGACATGTTAAGCGATGAAGAGAAATTAGGAGGCATACGAGAACAAGAAGGTCATTGGGTGGCAGTGAGTGACTTGATGGCTGGCCTGATGATGGTGTTTTTACTGATCTCTATTGTGTTTATGGTTAATGTAGAAAAACAGCGTAAAAAAATAACCGATGTTGCAATCCTATATGACCATTTACGCACGCAACTGTATCAAGATTTACTGACAGAATTTGAACCGGATTTAGCGCAATGGGGAGCAGAGCTACAAAACGACCTTACTTTTCGGTTTAATAAAACAGAGTTGCTCTTTGCGCAAGGAGAGTCGGATTTAAATCCTGAATTTAAAATTATCTTAGCGGATTTTTTTCCTCGTTATTTAAAGATTATAACGGCTGATAAATATCGAGACGATATTTTAGAGGTGCGCATAGAGGGTCACACCTCCAGTGCATGGATGGGAGCTATTAGTGATGATGATGCCTATATTTATAACATGGCTTTATCACAAGCCCGTACCCGAAGTACTTTAGCTTATTTGCTAAACTTATCAGCGGTTAATAATGAAAAACAATGGCTTAAAACTTATTTAACCGCCAATGGATTATCCTCTGCAAAAGTGGTGGTTAATGAATTAGGTGAAGAAAACGGGGAGCGCTCGCGTCGAGTGGAATTTAAAGTACGAACGGATGCCGAAGGCAAAATAGCCACAATATTGGAAGATATCCTACCATGAAATTACTCGATTTTAATGAAGATGATGTGTTAAACCAATTACGTGCCAACATGGGGGCTGAACATCTGGGCACGTTTGAATTATTTAACCCACTGAAGCATTTAAGTTGGCAAGACAGACAAAGTCTTGCCAAAGATTGGCTAAGCGTGAATGGCAGTGCCTTACACCCAGGGGTGGATCAAAGCTTGTATTTTAAAAATAGTCCAGTGGTGGCTTTATTCCAAGACACGCTTCACTTTGCATATTGCGATGAAATAAAAAAATCGATTTTTCAAGGGCAACTTAATGATATTCAAGTAACCACTAAGCAGCAGTTATTAACTCAGCAGCCACCATGCGAATATTGTCTGCATGCAATGAAGTATCAAGGTTACGACGCTTATCGTCAGCGTCATCAGCAATACAATGAAGGGGTTTTAAAGGGCTTTCATTTAGGTCGTTATTTTACAGACTTAAACCCTGAATTTAGGGTTGAGTGATGCTTAGCTTATTACGCTAAACAAGTTAGGAATAGATTCGGGGCCGTAAGCAACGGCCCCGATAAATATTTGATAAGTGGTTCGTTGTTATTTGTTGCTGAAACAATCGACACCTACCATAAAGCTAAACCTTTTAAGGGTCATGATTTCCCCCAAATCCTTTTAAGGTATTAATCAATCAACTGATATTCATCACGCAGAATATCAATAATTTCTTGTTTTGGATTTTCAGATAACGTGAGCGGCTTGCCAATGATTTTCTCGGCAATGCCCACATAGGTATTGCTTACTTGCTCAAACACTTCAGCAGGCAATGCATTATCACGGGCCAGTGCTTCGCGCTCATCCATGCGGTCTTTATTTAATAAAATGTCTGGGTCAGGGAAGTGGTTTAACAATAACTGACGGAAGCCTTCTTTAGAGTTTTCCACTACTTTGCCTTCGCGGTATTGTGGGCCATCCCAAATACGTGAACTGTCCGGTGTGCCTACTTCATCCATGTAGATGAGTTTTTCGTTGCCAGCTGCATCGGTCACGTAACCAAACTCAAATTTGGTGTCTACAAAAATTTGATCAATGTCGGCCAGTGCTTGGCTGATGACATTGAAGCCTTCGGTTAATAGTTTTTCATATTGCGCAATATCGCTTTCACTTTTCAGGTTGAAGGCTGCAAAGTTGTTGCGAATGTCGTCACGGCTGACGTTTACGTCGTCTTGTTCTGGCACGCCTGGAATGCCTTTTAAAATGCCCTTGGTGCTTGGGGTCATTAACAGCTCAGGTAATTGTTGGTCTTTTTGTAAACCTTCGGGCAGTTGAATACCGCAGAAGTCACGTTCGCCTTTGCTATAAGCACGCCACATGGAGCCAGTAATATACGAGCGGCAAATGGCTTCGATCATTACAGGGCGTGCTTTTTGAACAATCCATACAAATGGGTGGGGTATATCTAAAATGTGGCTGTCGGCCAAACCATGGTCTTTGAATAATTGAAACCAGTGGTTAGAAATAGCATTGAGAGCAGCACCTTTACCGGGAATGCCTTGTAAGCCACCTTCACCATGCCAAATACAATCAAATGCACTGATGCGATCACTGATAACCATAATGGCTAGAGGCGCATCAGGAGCCACATCATAGCCTTTTTCTTGAATTAGGCGCTTGCTATCGGCTTCGGTTAACCAGTAAACACTGCGTACTTTACCACTGTGAACAGGTTTATCTGTTCGAATGGGAAGGTCGTTGTTAACTGCTAGTACGTTTTGAGCCTGTGTCATGATAGCCACTCATCAATAAATATGGCGGAATTTTAGCAAAGGCGAGCGGGGATGGGTATTGAATATACTTAAACACCCTATGATATTAGCTCAAAGGGTGTTTGTTTATGAAGCCTAGGCGTAGTCGTATTCGCCGCCTTTTTCTAAGCCTGCTTGATACGCTTTTCGGGCTTGGAAAGTTTTTACATATTTAAGGGTATGAGGCAGGCTTTCGTTAATGATGCCACGGGCCACGGCTGCTTCTAATGGGAAGCTCATTTGAAAGTCAGCGCCACTAAGTTCATTACCACAAAACCAAGTGTTTTGGCTTAGATGGTTTTCGATGAAACCAAGTAAAGCTTTAATATTGGGGCTGACAAAGTTAGCCATGGTTTTTTCGGAAAGCATTTTGGCCACAGGCTTGATAAAAAACGGCATGGGGGCTTTTTGTAATTGGGTAAATACCAAGCTAATCAGCATGGGTGGCATCAGTGAGCCTTCACTGAAATGCATCCAATATTGGTATTGCCAATACATTGGGGAGTCACTGTTCGGTTTTAACTGAGGCGCGTAGTTGTGTACTAGATATTCGATGATGGCCCCACTTTCTGCCAATGTGATGCCGGTTTGGTCATCGCTAATAACAGGACTTTTACCTAATGGGTGCACGTCCTTTAAGGCTTGAGGTGCCCGAATTGTAACAGGATGGCGCTCGTAAAATTCAATTTTATAGTCAATACCGATTTCTTCTAATAGCCAGATAATTCGCTGTGAGCGTGAGTTATTAAGGTGATGTAGCGTGATCATAATGGTCTCTTTTTATTGTCGTGTTGAGCATACGTGTTGTTGCAAGCATCAGATTACTTATAGTTGCGGTGTTCGGCGTAACAATCAAGATTTATATGGCTGTTTCTGGCATAATACCCGCCCGAAAAGTAAGTCCATTAGGTATTTTTCCCATGAGTGTTGAACAAGCCTTACTGCAACGCAGTGATAATAAATGTGAGCTATGCGGTGCAACGGAACAATTAGCACCATTTGCGGTTGAACCCTCTGATGGCTCTTTAGATAAAAGCGTGGTGCTTTGTAAGGCTTGTCGTTCTCAAATTGAGGACCCATCCTTTATCGATGTGAATCACTGGCGTTGTTTGAATGACAGCATGTGGAGCCAAGAAGCGCCGGTGCAAGTAATGGCTTATCGTCAGTTGTTTGCCTTGATAAGCAAAGGTGAGACATGGGCACAAGACAGCCTTGATATGCTGTATTTAGACCCAGAAGTGGAAAAATGGGCCAAACTTGGTTTGCCTGACGAAGACGCCGAACCTACATTTGATGTTAACAAAGCCATCTTGAAAGCGGGTGATAACATCACACTAGTGAAAGACTTGGTGGTAAAAGGGGCGAACTTCACTGCTAAGCAAGGTACCTTGGTTAAAAACATTTCCCTTACCAGTAATCCTAAGCACATAGAGGGCAAAGTGAATGGCTCTCACATTGTGATCATTGCGGAATATTGTAAGAAAGCTTAACTACAACATTGTTAACTACCCCATGTGAATATGCTCAAAAGCATTATTAGCATGGGGTTTTTTGTGCCCGCCTAGAAATAAATTAATGCTAAAGTATTGTAAATGTATTGATAGTAATTATCATTTAGATTAACATCTGCGTTAATTGATCTAGGTGTGCGGTTATGAATCCAGTGTTTGAATTTATACAAGAAATGGGTGGGCCAGTTGTGGCCATACTGATTGTGTTTTCTGTGGCAGCCACCACGCTGACTTTGCTTAAGCTGGCCCAAGGGCTGAAGCAAAGGCCATCCAAAAATGGTGCGCCTGCAAAACTGCTTCAACATTTGCAGCAAAATGAACTCAAGCAAATCTCGCTGTTAGCCCACGGCCAACGCTGTCCGCGGAGTTTATTGATCGCCCAAGCGGTGCATTTATTTCAACAAGGACAACTATCCATTGCAGACACACAAGCGGAAGTGGTGCGCTTGGCTAACAGAGTGGCCAATGGATATCGCGCACTGCTACGCCCTTTAGAAGTCATTGCCACATTAGCACCTCTACTTGGTTTGTTTGGCACTGTGTTGGGCATGATTGAGGCGTTTAAAGCGATGGAAATGGCTGGTGCCCAAGTGGACCCTGCCATTTTGTCTGGTGGCATCTGGCAAGCATTACTCACAACCGCTGTTGGTTTGGGGGTAGCGATACCTGTGTCATTGATTCATAGCACCTTTGAGAGGCGAGCGGAGCAGCAAACTCTCGCCCTGCAAGATGAGCTTGGACAAGTGTTTACCTTTTTTGCACAAACACCTAATACCGAAAATACAGCTAATCAATTTCATGCGTCATGAGTCATCATCCAGCATTCTCAGCTCATGTTAGGCGGGCAAAACCCATTAGCTTAACAGCCTTGATTGACGTGGTGTTTATCTTGTTGATGTTTTTCATGCTGACTTCAAGTTTTAGCCAATGGCAAATGCTAGACCTAAATCTGCCCAGTACCCATGCAGATTCAAAAAAAGACTTACCACCGATTGTTTTGGTGTATGACGACGAATTAGCACTACTAACCGATGTGATCACGCGACCCATAACCTTAGAGCAAATAGGGCGGGCATTATTAACGGGTAAGGAATCGCAGCCATTAGTGATCAGTGCTGAAGAAGCGGTGCCCGTTAATAGACTCATTCAACAATACGAGCAATTAAAAATAATGGGCTTCCAGCATGTCCAATTTGGGCATGTCATTAATAATGAAACACAAGCAGCCGTTAAGTGAGTGAGTTTTCTATGTGGCAAAGTCTACAAGAGTTGAGTCATAAAAAAGTCAGTCAGTCATCGGATGACAATATGATTCCTTTAATCAATATCGTGTTTTTATTGCTGATTTTTTTCATGGTGGCAGGGCAAATTAAAGCACAACAGGATGCGTCTATTAGGCTGCCAGAGTCTAAAAAATTAGAAACCGCTCAAATGGTATCAATGCATTTGGAATTGTTACGTGATGGCCAAATTCAATTAAATGGTGAATTGATTCAAGCGGCACAGCTAAAAACGGCATTTCCGGTTAATCAGGCAACGTCTATCGCCTTGTTTGCTGATGGCCGCGCCACGGCTAAACAATTAGACACTTTGATTTCGGCCATACCAAGTTCAACAAACATTCAACTAAGGTTGTTCACTATGGAGGCGCAATAGTGGGCAAACTTAGTTGGACCTTAGCTTTTTCAAGCGCCGTCTTATTACATGGCAGTGTTTTGTATGCTCTTTCTGTTGATGTTCAAGCCACGGATGGAGATGCAAAAGGGACTGGCCAGACGGGAGTAGAGGTAGGGTTAGGCCAGCTTGGCTCTCATGCAAATGCACAAGAGCGGCTTTCAGCGTTAATGCAACCTAAGCCTATTGAAATCAAAAAAAAGGTGATGACTACAAACGAAATTAAACAAAAGCTGACGCTTGAGAAACCCAAGCTAACAGCGCCAACAATAGAAAAAACGGCGTTGAAACCAGACAGTTTTAAAATACAAAAAGCAGATCCGATTAAAATAAAAAAAGAAGCAGAAGCTTCGCTTAGTGAAGAAGAGAGAGAAGACGCAAAGCCAAATCAAGAAGCCAGTTTGGCACCTACTCAAGCATCAACCAAATCAACGGGGCGTGCAGATATGAATCAAGGTGGCGGCATGAAAGGCCAAGCGAAAAATTTTATTAACAACATGAATCGCTGGTTAGCAAAGCATCAACGCTATCCTGTCGCGGCCAAAAAAGACAAACAAGAAGGCACGGTCCGTGTGGCATTTACGATTGATCGACAGGGCAATGTATTGCGTCGATCCATTGAAACGTCAAGCGGTTATGCCTTATTGGATGAGGCTGCGTTGAAGGTGTTTGATGATGCAACGCCACTGCCTAGGGTCCCTGATGATTTTGTTCCACAGCGTACACAGTTGTCACTGGTTAAGCCCATCGATTTCACATTGATTACTAATTCTTCTTTTAAGGACTAACATGAGTTCAAACAATAAAAAATCCCTAACGTTGCGCAAGTCCCGTCTTGCGCCAAGTGCGGCTATTACAATTGGGTTGCCTACACTGTTATTCGGAGCGATTCAAACTGCTACAGCAGAAGACGCGATTGTGCTCGATCCATTGCAGGTGGAAGAGCGCACAGTGGACACCAATCCATACGCTGAACCGGGCGCACCTTATAAAGCAAAAGTGTCTGGTGATAGCCGTCATGTAAAAGATTTAGCGGATACGCCGCAAACCATTACGGTATTAACACAAACGCAGATTCAAGAGTCTGGACGTAGCGACTTAAAAGAAATCTTGGATGCGCAACCGGGCATCACGTTAGGTACTGGCGAGAATGGTAATGCCTTTGGTGATCGCTACGTGATTCGTGGTCATGAAGCGCGTTCGGATGTGTTTGTTGATGGTTTACGTGATCCCGGCATGACGACTCGTGAAAGTTTTGCAGTAGAGCAAGTCGAAATTACCAAAGGGCCAAGCTCAACGTTTGCTGGCCGAGGGTCTTCCGGTGGTGCAGTGAATAGCATTACAAAACAGGCCAGTACAGAATATGATTTCAATAAAGTAGAAGCGGGTTTGGGTACAGATAGCTATCGAAGAATTGCGTTAGATAGCAATCAAACCGTGAGTGAAGACTTGGCCGTGCGTGCCAACATCATGCATACATATAAAGAAGTACCAGATCGAGGGCCAAATGACATGGAGCGTAACGGGGTTGCATTGTCTGCCACTTACCAAGCCTCAGATAAATTAAAAATCATTGGTGATTATTATCACTTAACGGCATTTGATCGTAATGATCTTGGCTCGTACATTGATAGTACAAGCGGTAATGTGAATCACGATGTGCCCGCGTATGCGCAAGAACAAGACTTCCTAAAATCCAATGTTGATACCGTCACATTACGTGCTTTATATGAGGTGAATAGTCATATTCGTTTAGAAAATGCCACTCGCTTTGGCACCACAGATAATGGATACGTAGTAACCGGAGCAAGGGGGCGCACACGAGATGCATCCGACCCAGCAGGTGCAATTGATACCATTTCATTAAGTACCCATCAAGGTTGGCAGGAAGTGGAATACTTTGCTAACCAACTTAACATGTTGGTGGATACTGAGCTGGCTGGTATGAAGCATCAGTTTGTGTTTGGTAGCGAATACTCGCAGCACAATGTAGTTAACGGTGTTTACAATGTGACAAACAACGGTACCACAAATTGCGCAATGCCTGGCCGTGGTTCTAACCCAGCGTCGCAGAGTTATTGTATTGTGGATGCCAGTGGTGAGTATGTTGATGATCTTGGTAGTTTAATGGGCCGCAGTATTACTAAAGGTAATAAAGATTCTGATTACAGCATTGATACCTTATCAGTATACGCAATGGATACCGTCGAACTATCGAATTCACTGTCCCTATTTGCAGGGGTTCGTGCTGATACCTTTAAATATAAAAATATCGTCACTAATCGTGATTCAACTATTTCAGAATATAAATACGATGATGTTTTATGGAATGGCCATGTTGGCGGTGTGTATAAAATTACCGATAATAGTAATGTATATGTGACTTATAGTACGGCTGCAAACATTAATGGTGGAGAATCAGATGTGGGTGGTAGCTGTGGTTATGGTGGCATTTGCTCAAGTACCGAAAATGTTGATAAAGCCAAACCAGAATCCGTAGAAAACATTGAAGTCGGTACAAAATGGAATGTGCTAAACAATAAGTTGTTGGCAACCGCGGCGCTCTTTCAAATTACTAAAGACGACGTGATGGAAGGCACAGACTATGACACGGATGGTACCTATAACACAGGCAAAAACCGAGTGAAAGGTATTGAGCTGTCTTTAGTGGGTAACATTACAGATCGCCTAAGTACGCAATTAGGCGTGTCGATTATGGAATCTGAAATACTAGAAGCTAATGATGCCGAAGATGAGGGAGGCATACTTGCGAACTTTGCCGACCAATCAGCCTATGCACAAGTGCGTTATCAGCTAACCGACGAATTTAGCTTTGGTGCAGCAGTGAATTACTCAAGTGAAGTGTTTGTTGGTCAACCTGATAGTGCGGCCAATGAAGAGCGTGGTGTACCTGAGTACACTGTGTTTGATGCATTTGCCAGCTATGAATTTAACGAGCGCCTAAATGCTCGTTTGAATATCGCTAACCTGACCGATAAAAATTACTATTTAACGGCTTACCGTAGCGGTGGCTTTGCCTACATAGGTGATGCACGTAATGCAAAATTGACCTTAAGTTATGAATTCTAACTCTTCGAGTTAGTTAAAAAGTTAAACACCGAGTAATGTTTACTCGGTGTTTTTCTTGTGAGATGAAACAGCCTAAGTAACAGAGGATGGCATGCTACTACCCATTGAACAAATCATCAGTCGCGATGATGCATTGCGTTTACGACAAGCTATGGAGCAAGCTCAGTGGCATGATGGAAAGCGCACAGCAGGTGGTTTATCAGCCAATGTGAAATCAAATTTACAATTGGACGAACAATCAGAACTGGCGCTACAACTGGGCCGTGTGATTACACAAGCACTGCAGCAACACCCTTTATTTATATCGGCAACTTTACCTCATACGGTCTTTCCACCAAGGTTTAATTGTTATCAAGGGGGCGGCCATTATGGGTTGCATATTGATGGTGCCATCATGCACTTGCCAGATGGCAACATAATGCGCTCGGATGTATCTGCCACGTTATTTTTATCCGATGCGGATGAATATGAAGGCGGTGAATTAAGTATCGAAACACAATTTGGGGCGCAAGAGGTGAAGCTCAATGCTGGTGATATTATTTTATATCCATCGTCCAGTTTACATGAAGTAAAACCAGTGACAAAAGGTCAGCGTATAGCCTCATTTTTTTGGATTCAAAGCATGGTGCCTGATGCTAGCCGTCGGGAACAATTATTTGAATTAGATCAATCCATTCAAATTTTAACAGCTGATCGTGGTGCTGCGGATCATGAAGTGCGACGTTTAAGCGGCTTATATCACAATTTGTTACGCGACTGGTCTGTGATGTGACGGCTATCGAAAATAAAGTGGCAATGTTCAGAGTAGGAAATCAGAGCCACTTACTGGCGGTTTGATCTGTTTCTCGGATCACAGGTTAAAATATGCTAACCTGATGAAAACGTTTAGTGTGCCGTATATGTTGATTATCTCTAATAATGTCTCGATCCCCAGCCATGAAATCGAATTACAAGCCATTCGCGCACAAGGTGCGGGTGGGCAAAATGTGAATAAAGTGTCCAGTGCTATTCACTTGCGCTTTGATATTCATGCATCCAGTTTGCCCGCATTTTATAAAGAAAAACTGCTCGCTTTGAATGACTATCGTTTAACCAAAGATGGTTGTATTGTCATGAAGAGTCAGGAACACAGAAGCCAAGAATTGAATCGTCAGGCTGCATTAGAGCGTCTAGCGGAACTCATCCGAAAAGTAAACGTGGTTCAAAAAGCCCGCAAGCCTACTAAGCCCTCACGTTCATCCAAAATGAAACGTATGGATAAGAAAACCAAACATGGACAAACCAAAGCATTACGCGGCCGAGTGATGTAACGTACAGTTCAATTATTGCGTGCTGAATAATTTTGCGCGCACCATTTCACGGTATTGTGTCGGTGATGTGGCTAATAGTCGTTTAAATAAACGGTTAAAGTGAGATAAATCTGAGTACCCCACATTACTAGCTATGTCATAAATTGATAAGTTGGTATTTTTTAATAAATCTTTTGCCCCATCAATCCTTAACTGCTGTAAATAACTCAACGGTGTACTGCCTGTGGCGTGCTTAAAGCGTCGATTAAGAGTGCGTAAGCTAATATCAAATGTTGTTGCTAATTCCACCATGGTTATTGGTTCTGGATAATGTTTTTGCATCCATACTTGTATTTGAATGATGTCTTCATCTGGATGTTGGCTGTGTTCATTAACAAAGCTTGTACTGTTATAGGCTTTACGAACTTCGTGAGAAAAGTGACGCTCCACATGCATGGCCACTAATTTATTGTAAATTCTTTGCAGAAAATAAACCGTTATATCCGCCAGTGAATTCAAACTAGCCGCGCTGTAAAGACTACCCGATTGCACAATAAAGTGCTGACGCTTCAACTGAATGTTCGGGTAATCTTTTTGAAAGCGATCAAAGTAATACCAATGAGTGGTGGCAGGTTTATCATTGAGTAGACCTGTTTCCGCTAAAAAACTGACACCAATACCCACACTGCAGATGAGCGTACCTTGGCTGTGCAGGCGTTTGATCCACTCAATGAGTTTTGGGTTGCGCCTTAAATTGGGTTTTGGATTTCGCCACAAGGCTGGCAAAAACAGTATGTCGGTTTTAGGTAGGTCTTCAATTAGGTAGTCGGGTATAAAGCTGAACCCTGCAGCGGTTTGTACTTTTTCTTGAGTCAGGCCTGCCGTTACTATGGTAAGGGCCGTACTATTACGATTTTGAACTTGTGCGGCGTTCTCCCCAGCGCGCATCATTTCAATTGGCAAGGTCATACTTGAGGCCAGCATTTGGTCGCAACAAAAAAAAGTGATGTGGTTCATGGTGCCTCCGTCTTAATGGCGAGTATAGCTTAATAAATGGCTAAAATAACACTAAAAATCTTCAAAGTTACCTTAGTAAATTACGCTTCAGCCTAGATATTAAGCGAAATAATTCATATGGCCAAAATAGCACTTTAATTGGCCAGAATAACAGAGATTGGTTGCAAACTTGTCACTAAACTATGGTATAGATTTGAATATTAGGGGTGTGTCATGACGAGTTTGCCTGTCATTGTTGGGTTTGGTGGCTATAACGCTGCTGGTCGTAGTTCTTTTCATCATGGCTACCGTCGTCTTATTATTGATTCATTAGATGTGCAAACTCGCCAACAGACTTTGGCAAATTTGGCGGTGTTAATGGGCCTAGTGAGTGTTACTCAAAGCGCTCAAAACACATATGAGGACCTTCAAGGAAATGAATTAACCCTTGAAGCGTTAGATGCCCAGTACGGCGATACCATTCTAGACAGCACTCTGGTGCGTCGCATTGAAAGCTCTTACTTTGATGTAGATGCCAGCCGGTGGCAGCAATCTGTGATCATTGAAAGCAGCGAAGCATCACCAATCGAGTTTGAATTACCAAAAAAACAATTACCTAGTGTGATACCAGACAACTGGCACGTTGAAGAACTGGATGCACGTAAAGTAAAAGTGCAACTTCGCCAAGCGGTGGAAGTAAAACTGGATAGCGTGCGTGACTTTGTGGTGAAAGGGGCTGGGCAATTTCCAACTGGGTTTGAGCCTAGCGAAAAATATGCGTCTCGTTTTCACCCTCGTTCATTGCAAATGGCCATTCTAGGGGCCTCTGATGCCATCAACAGCACAGGTATTCCTTGGCAGACCATTGCCGATTCCGTTCAGCCAGATGAAATTGCGGTTTACTCTTCAAATATCATGGGCCAGCTAGATGAAGCGGGTTTAGGTGGTATGTTGCAGTCCCGTTTACAAGGTAAGCGTATTACTTCAAAGCAGTGCCCACTTGGTCATAACAGTATGACGGCGGATTTCATTAACGCTTATGTGCTAGGCAGTGTAGGTGGTACTGCATCGATTACCGGTGCGTGTGCAAGTTTTCTATATAACTTAAAAGCGGGTATTGATGACATTCAAAGTGGTCGCCGTAAGGTGGTTTTGGTTGGGAACAGTGAAACCCCAATTACCCCCGAAATTATGGATGGCTATGCCAGCATGGGCGCCCTTGCAACGGCGGAAGGCATCAGCAAATTAGACGAAGATAAAGAGCTGGATTTAAGACGTAGCAGCCGTCCGTTTTCTACTAACTGTGGCTTTACTATTGCAGAGTCCTCTCAGTACACCTTATTGATGGATGATCAATTAGCCGTTGAATTAGGGGCAAAAATCTATGGTGCGGTAACCGATGTATTTGTGAATGCTGACGGTTTGAAAAAATCCATTTCAACCACTGGCGCCGGTAATATGATTACCATGGCAAAAGCGGTGTCGTCTGCAGTGGCTTTGTTAGGTAAAGAGGCGGTGCAAAAGCACAGCTTTATACAGGCCCACGGCTCAAGTACACCTTTAAACCGAGTGACCGAATCGCAAATTTATCATCAAGTGGCGCAAACCTTTGGTATTGAACAATGGCCAGTGGCGGCGATTAAATCATATCTTGGTCATTCACTTGCCACTGCCAGTGGCGATCAACTGGTTGTGTCCTTAGGGGTGTTTGAACATGGTGTGTTACCTAAAATCAGTGGTATTGATCATATTGCACAAGACGTTTTAGACGAACACTTGGACCTTCCTATGGAGCATATTCAACGGGCCCCAGAGGAGTGGAAGGTAGCATTTTTAAACTCTAAAGGATTTGGTGGAAATAACGCGAGTGCCGTGGTGCTTTCTCCGTTTGTTGTTAAAGACATGCTTAAAAAGCGCTATGGCGCGGATACCATGGAGCAATATGAAAGTCGTGTGGGCTTTACTCAAGAAGTGGCTCAAGCTTACGATTTAGCAGCCAGTAACGGTGAGTTGAATGTGATTTATCGTTATGGGGAAGCAGCTATCGACGAATCAAAAGTTGAAATCACCGAACAAGCGGTAAGTCTGCCAGGTTATGCTCAAGCGGTGGCATTACCACAAACCCACACTTATGCAGATTTGCTTGTAGCAGCCACAAAAGAATAGGGTTGATTGCGTAAAATACAGAACTAAACCTTTCACTTAGCCCCTGAGTCATCTGATATACTGTGCACATCTATTTGTGTGGTGAGATGATAATGGGGTTTTCTTCTTTGGCGCTGGACGAGCGCTTATTAAAAGCACTACAGGCACGTGATTATAGCGAGCCTACACCCATTCAAGCTCAAGTGATTCCTCACGTTTTAGAAAAACAAGACGTGTTAGCCGGTGCACAAACGGGCACAGGCAAAACCGCCGCGTTTGTTCTGCCAATTTTGCAACAACTCTTGCAGCAGTCTCAGCCCTCACAAACCCCTAAAGTGTTGATTCTAGCGCCCACACGAGAGCTGGCGGTTCAGGTATTTGAAAGCGTTAAGTCCTATAGTCAGTTTACCCATATTCAATCCACCATAGTTTACGGTGGTGTCAGTATTGGGGCTCAGGTAGAGGCGTTAAAAAAGGGAGTTGAAATACTGGTGGCCACACCAGGGCGTTTAATTGACCATTTATTTAAAGGCACGGTGGATGTTAGTCAATTATCTTGCTTGGTATTTGATGAAGCTGACCGCATGCTGGACATGGGTTTTATTGATGAAATAAATATGATTTTAAAGCGATTACCTAAAAATCGCCAAACTCTATTATTCAGCGCAACCTTAGATGACAGCATTTTTGCGTTAAGTAAAAGTTTGTTGAAACAACCAAAAATCATCGAAACTGCCCAACGAAACGCCGTAGCAGAACCAGTTGAGCAAATCGTTTACAACATGGATTCTGAACGTAAGCGGGAGTTTTTATCTTATTTGATAGGCAGTAAAAACTGGCAACAAGTATTAGTGTTTACTCGCACCAAACAAGGGGCTGATGCATTAGCCAAAGAAATGAACAAAGATGGTTTAGTGACTCAAAGCATTCATGGGGATAAAAGCCAAGGGGCAAGAGAAAAAGCCTTAAAAGAGTTTAAAAGCGGCAAGGTTCGGGTGCTTGTGGCCACAGACGTAGCCGCAAGAGGATTAGATATACGCCAACTTAATTATGTGGTGAATTATGAACTACCCTACATTGCAGAAGACTACGTGCATCGCATTGGGCGCACAGGGCGAGCAGGGGATGCAGGGTTGGCCATATCTTTGCTTGATAGTGAGGAACATTATTTACTGGAAGAAATCGAAGCGTTATTGGATACTCGCTTAAACCAGCAGTGGTTTCCAGGATATGAGCCAGATTTAACCAAAGAGTCATCGACTAATCGCAAGAATTCAAAAGCAGCACAAAAACGACGCGCCAAACAAAGAGCCTTTGGACAACAAACAGGGCAAAAGCGACGCCGTTCATAGTGGGGCAAAGGGTCATATGAAACGTTATTTAAATGCACAAAAAAAATACATGGAATCAGTCTCTTCAACTATTCAAGGCTTAAAGCAGGAAAAAGAAGAAACCAGTGCCATGATGAAAACTTTTTTTAATGTGTTAACACAAAAGTTACCCAATGGTAAAAAGCCTGAACCTAATGAAATACAGGCCGCGTTAGAGCAGTTAAAAGATGTGCATAAAATGGCGGGGTTATTGGTGCTCGCAATTGCTCCCGGTGCGGTGGTGACGTTACCGGCTATTTGTGCGTTAGGGAAAAAATACGGTGTGGAAGTATTGCCTAGCTCGTTTCAAAAAATGGACAAAGATGAATTAGAAACCATTGAAGAGTTAGAGATGCTTCTGGCTGAAAAAACCGATGATTTTTTTAATAATCATGAGAAAAGTCCTAAAACAGCAGAGAAAAATACTGAAACCCCATAAGTTAATGACTAAAAACTTGGCTGTTTGCAATCCCATCAAACATAAACTGAACAGCCAGTGCCGCTAACAGTACACCAAATACTCTTGAAATAACGTGCATACCCGTTACGCCCAACACTCTTTGCACTTGCGTGGCCAATAGCAATAAGCAAAGACTTAATCCCATAATTGAAAAAATGGCCGCAATCACCATGGCTTGTCTCCACGGGTCGTGGGATTGCTGAGTGCTTAATAAAATAGCAGCGCCCATAGCCCCTGGCCCCGCCAATAAAGGCGTAGCTAAAGGGAAAACAGAAATATCATTTTTGCTGTTGGCTTCGTCCGTTTCTTCATCGGTTGTATTGCTGACACCGCTGGTGCGTGCAAATACCATATCAATAGCAATCAATAGCAACAAAATACCACCAGCCACCTTTAACGCTGCTAATGAGATACCAAGGGCACTCAATATCACTTTTCCGCCAAGTGCAAAGCCTAATAAAATGCAACAGGCAATAAACGTACCTCGCATGGCCATGGAGATCGCTTTGCTACGTTTTGTACCCAGAGTCATGGCTGCAAAAACGGCGGCTACGTCTAATGGGCCAACGGTGGCAAAAAAGGTGGTGAAAGCAACTATAAATACTTCTAACATGAGTAATATTTCAAAAGGCTATGTTAGAAGTTTAGAGGGGATTAAATAAAGGTAAAGCCCTCGCTGGCGAGGGCTTTATTTGATCATTCTTCTACGTAGTGTTCAGCCCAAACAGCAACACTGGAGGCCACATAAGCGGCGTGTTTGCTGCTAGAAAGTAAGTGGTCAGCTGGCTCTAAGCTAATGAAACTTTTTGGGTGCTTGGCATAGTTATAAATATGCTCAGCTTCTTTAATTAATACGGTGGTATCACGAGGAGAGTGGAAAACCAATAATGGGGTTTTCATCTTACGAATGGTTTCGTCTTGGTTTTGGTTGTAGACATCATCTAAAAATTGTTTTTTCATCACAAAAGGGCGGCCAGAAAGTAATACATTAGCTTGGCCTTTTTCTTGGATTTCATCTTCAAAATCTGCGAATTGTTTAATTACATGGCAGGGTTTTGAAGGAGCAGCAACGGTCACGACCCCTTTAATGCTTTTAATTTTGTTGGTTGCACCTAAAACCACTGCACCGCCAAAACTGTGTCCAATTAACAATGCTGGTGCTTCGTAATTCTCTTTTAAGTGTTCGGCGACTTTTATTAAATCATCAACACTGCTTGTGAAGTTAGTATCTTCGAATGCACCTTCACTGTTACCAATGCCCGCAAAATCATAACGTAACACAGCAAATCCCTGAGCCACTAAGCCTCGGCTAATTCGTGATGCGGCTAAACTATCTTTACCGCAGGTAAAGCAATGGGCGTATATTACGTAGGCTTTAGGGTGTGGGCCGGGTTTTTCGAGGATGGCGGCAAGAGTGCCTTGAGTACCTTGGATTTCCAATTTGGTGCGGTGTTTGGACATAGACTTCTCAGATCGACAGCTTTTAGTTGTAACAGTGCAAAAATATTAACCAATAATAAATGTACGACCCATTGTGTCTTATTGCAATTAAATCCGACTAAAAAACTAGGTTAAAGGGGTGTAATTAACCTTTTTTCCACCTGCACGGCTGATTTTCTGGGCAAGTTCACCTGAGAACTTAATAATGCGTTCAAAGGCAATGGGTTTGATATTATGTGGTGCATATTTGCCGCCAAGCGCACCAGGTTCTAACATGTGAAATTTCATGCCTTCTTCAAGGGCGCCATATTTTTCGGTGGCCTTATACACCATGACTTCCATGAACCAGTCTTGGTTAAACTCTTCATCTTTTACTAGGTCGTTGTATTCGTCTTTGTCGTCAGCGATGACTTCACAGTACAAGTCCTCTGGGCATAATCGCCAGAAGCGGTTGTCCTCATCTTGCATGATTAAGTTACCAAACTCATTTTCAGCGATAATGGTTGTAGGGTCGATGCCCGACCAACCCCAATGGGACTTTACACTTTCTAAAATATTCATAATTTCAAATATGGTTAAATGGATGGGCGTTATTGTGCCATAAAAAAAGCCAGCAAAGCTGGCTTTTGATTTGTGACGATAAATTATTCCGGCCATTTTCCGGTTCGTTCACCTCGGCTATTTAAAGTAAGGTTGCCATCAACGGCTTGGCTGCCTTGAGGTGTAGCTACTAACTCAATACATTCTGTTAATTCTCCACCACTACTACATTTTTTTGCGGATATGACATATTTACCTGAATAACTGGTTTGGTTTGAATCATAGTTCAGATCAGTTAAAGCCGTTGTATAGCCGGAGTTATTGATAAAAGCGTCTTCTTGTGCTCGCATAATATCCAACAGGGAGTTAATGGCCTCACCTCTATTCGCTCTTATTACATAGCTCTGGTAAGAGGGTAAAGCCATACTGGCAATAATCCCGACTATGACCATTACAATTAATAATTCAATTAAATTAAAACCCAGCTGCTTCATATTTGAACCTTTTTTTAATTATTCTGGCGCCAGTACATTGGTTTGACATAACAGTTTGCCCCCAGACATTTTGGCTTGTCAGTTTTGCATGACGAGCCACTAGGACAATCAGACTTTGGATTGGGGTTGAAACGAGAGTCATCAATCGTTTCTGTACCAATGGCAATGGTTTTACCACCACCACTTCTGTATATCACCACAGGGCGAGGGGCAATACCAGAGTGAGCAAGAGATTTAGAGGCATCGTTTGCATCGATATTGCCGTCTCCATTAAGATCAATGACGGCCATTGCATTTTTTTGATCCAATACATAAGTTCTGGATAAACCGGTATCTGCGCCACAGGCGTTACTGGTTGCACCGGTGGGGGAGAATGTAGTGAAAATAACCGCACCAGAGAACGTGGTAGATTCTGCCAATACTTTTTCGCCACCAGTGCTTAATGTAACGTACCAGCCGCCACCGTCGGCCATTATTCTCGGCATATCATTTGTAAATTCCGAAGCCCCGCCTGTCATTAAACTGGTGGCATTGTAGAGTAATGATGGATCTGGATTTTCAGTATCACCAAGGCTGGTTTTAGTGGTAGCGGCTTCGGTTTTAGCGGTGTAACTACTCGGTGCTGAGTATGGATGGAAATCCTTAATCACATAAAAACGGTTATTAACAGCGGTTGTTTGCACTGGGTGGGCACGGTGGCCAGAACCAATGGCGATGGTTAAATAGTCGCCGCGCTGCCTATCTTTTACTAACGCTACATTAGGTTTGTTATAAAAACGGCGGTTATTCTCGACAGTGCCATCATTTAAGTTGGCTATCATTCCACCAGTTGCATCAACGGTTGAGCCACCGGGGAAGTCTATTCTAAATACGCGACCTCCCATATCAGCTGCAAATAAATAATCGGTTAAGCCGTCACCGTTGATATCAACCACAGAAAGGCTTGCTGGAATACTATTGACCATCTCATTGATGATAATATCTGCGCCACTATTTTCATCACTTGTCCAACCAAGTAAATCACCTGTTTGTGCATGCACCATAAAGATGGCATTGCCTACGTTGTCGCTTTGGCGAGTAGGGTTATCATCTTGGGATTCGTCATATCCACCACCAAAGAACAATACAGGTGTTTCTTTAAGGACACCGTTTTCATCAGGGTGATTAATTTTAGCTACGGTCATTTTAGACCATGTTTGGCCCAGCTTACGGTATGGATTAGAGTCATTGTCATCGCCAGAAGTATCTCCTTCACCTTCACCTTCACCTTCACCTTCACCTTCACCTTCATCTTCATCACCTACACCTTCAATTTTGAACAGCATTTTAGGGTTGCTTCTGTCTGTAACATCCAGTGCGTAATAACCACGGCCACCACGGCGCATGCCCGCATAAAGATAAATATGTTCATCTTCTTCAAGTTGGTTTGTTTCTGGGTTGATGATTAAATTGTTACGGTTTTTATCGTAAAACCAAGAGGTAATTAAACCGTCCATGCCGTAAGGTTTATCGGCTGCTGCGCCTACATTGTAGTAATATGACTTTTGCGTTGCATGAAACTCGCTAGGCAAGAATGCAAATTGTTCTTCACCGGTAGTGGTATCGACAGCATGAATGAAACCTTCATTAGTACCAAAAAAGATTGTACTGTCCGGATTTTCTTCAGTACCACCATAGGTGATCACAACAGGTTCACTATGCAGTGGATCACCTAGTTGTTGACGTGTTTCTTCGGTATCGTTATCGCCATCCATATCTAGAATGTCAACACCAAGCGTCCAGTCGAGAACATCTTGAAAATCGTCATCGTCGTATGCCTCATCACTCATATTAAAGCTAGCTCGTGAAGCACCTTCTGCACTATTCAATGAAATTAAATCACCACTGGAGTTATTTGTGTAAATTGATCGATTGCTTGGTACAACAGGAATTCGGTTTGCAGCTCCACCTAAATTGACCTTCTTCCCGTCAGCTTCATCTGTATTATTCCAAAAATCGAATACCCCTTCATTAAAAAAGCCCGTTGCAGTACTAATAGCAGGACTATCAGAGTTAGCACCCACAACAATTCCTTCTTGAGTCAACTGATAGCGTTTTAAATTTCCTGCCCATTTAAAATTATCAGCAGGTCTAAATAATGCGTAAAATAGTTCGTCTCTGTGCTCAGATGCATTAAAGGCGTTAACAGAAACGGCTGGTGCTGTGAAAGTTGAGTCTGTAGAAAGTATATCTAAAAATATTGAATCTAAGGCTGAAGCTAATTGCTGTGAATCTCGAGCTGCAAAAAATTTACCGCCGCCATAGTCAGCTGTACGTCTTAATAGGGTAACCGCATCACTTTCTGTGTCATCGTTATTATCAGTGCCTAAATCATCAAACCCGCCAATTGTATAAGTGGTGATTTCTTGACTACCAGTTACACTACTAGAGTGGTCAGTATTACGTCCCCAATATGCTAGTTCGTCTAGGCACTCTCCG
Organism: Oceaniserpentilla sp. 4NH20-0058; assembly: GCF_040371755.1. Classification (NCBI taxonomy): domain Bacteria; kingdom Pseudomonadati; phylum Pseudomonadota; class Gammaproteobacteria; order Oceanospirillales; family Oceanospirillaceae; genus Oceaniserpentilla; species Oceaniserpentilla sp. 4NH20-0058. Next base: position 123,984 of record NZ_BAABWE010000010.1, on the reverse strand, counting down.
CTTCCTGAGCATGATTTATTCAGCGCAGATGGTAATGCCATATTTGCAATTAAGTTTTGGATTTTACTGTTTGCATTATCATCATTTGTTGGTTCACCATCAGTAAGTAAGATGATGTGGTTCTTTTGACAAGCTTGTTCAATAGGGGAGTTATAGGTTTCTCCATCCTCTTGTAATGAGTCACTGGTACTTGTATTTGGTGTTGAGTCAGAACCGTAATCCATATCCCCGCCACTTAAATAGAGCATTCCTTCATATAAAGCCTCAGAAAGAGGTGTGCCTCCATTAGGACCATTGTCGACATATTCAGCTAATTTATTTCGAATTAGTTCTCCTGATGTGGATATGTCTGATATAGGGATATCGATCATTCCTCCATCGGAATCACTTGAAAAGCGCATCAACCCCAAGTTAATATTATTCAAAGATAACGTAAGGTCATTAACTATATCCACCACAGTCTCTAATCGGGTTTTGACTTCAATTGCTTCACCGTGATAGTAATTCATGTAATTTCCGCTATATAAAATATAGCTACGGTCAGACCAGCTTTGATTACACCTTATGTCAGATTGATTTCCGTCACTAAGGCTCCTCCAGGAAACTCTTCTCCTACTGCTACGATATTGTGCATATGTTCCTGAAATACGCCCTTCAGTTTCAAGAGCTTCGATTGTTGAGCTGCACCCACTTGAATTTTCGCCGCTTAAAGTCGAAAGATTGTGCCCATCATTTGAGCTATCATTAAGGCTATTATAAAATTGACCAACGTCGTAATTTCCGCTGTATGTCGTTAATGGGTCATATTCCTCTAATGCTGTTTCTACGTCTCTATCCATGCTTCCAGATGTGTCCATAATAAAGAGGACATTCGAATTTATTCTATTATCTGGGTCAATGGCGTTGGCACCATAGATTTCAGTGTCGTCTGCATTGACGATAGAAGATGCTATTAGAGCAAAGTAAATAACGAACCTATTCATAATTTACTCCTAATAATTTAGTTTATAGACTACATTCGAGTCTAAATTAATAAATATGGTTGGGTATTTTGCTCTGGAATATTCTGCTAACAGGGATTGAAGTGTTGTTGTTTTCCCTTTTTTGTTGATGTTTATATCACTATAAAATTTATAGGTCTTTTGTAAGCAGTAGCTGCAGCCAATAGGTGTAATTACACCGTAATTAGAACTGCTAAAAAATTCAACTTTAATGCCATTGGTTTCTAGAGCTGATGTTTTATGCTTTAGCGTTTCTGCATGTAGTATTGAAGTGAATAAACAGAGTAGCAAAGTAGATAATAATATTTTCATTGGTTTTTCCTTAATTCATAACGCCAGACTGCTTAAGGCCACTAACGACGGCACCTAAAGTTTGATTATTAGACGTTGTGTTAAATACTGCATTGCAGGTTGTTTCGTAGATATAGGATTTAAACTGGCTTTCAGTGTCTATGTCGTAGCCGTCTCTACCTGCTGGGGCATCTTTAATATAACTCCAAGCAACAGTGATTGTTGATTGAGGCGCGTATTTGTCATCTATTATGGTCGATTGTGTGGTGTTTAGAGCACTTAATAGATCTTGGTAACTATCTGCTTCTAATGCGTCTTCAGGTATTCCTGCAATAGTAAGTAAAGGCCCAATAGCGGCCCCTTCATCGATATTAAATCTCAATAATTGTGCTTCTTGCTCGTTACGGCACTCGTGGTAAGTTAGCGTTGTGAATAAGCTGTTGTTTACCATGCGGCTTTGTATGGTACTGCTTTCAAGGGAGTAAACAGCAACCACTGTAATAATGAGTAAAAACACTAATGCAATAACTAAAGTAGAGCCGCTTTGATTTGGTAATGGCCGTATGTTCACATTGCACCTCCGATCATGTTAGGTAGCTCAATAGTATTCATGAAAATGTTTCGAAGGTTGCCATCGGTTACAGAATAAAGTGGTGCATCAAGTAAGTTGTAAATTCTTTCCTTTGATGTGCTATTAATTCTACTTGCATGGTCTGTTTCTTGGCTGGTGGTGAGCAGTGCAATACGTATACTGCGAATTCTATCAGGAGTAATGTCTTGGGTGCCGTAAGAACCCACATTGATGTATTGAGATACATGTGGGTCACTATATAATTGTGAGACCCCAATTTGAAACTCAAATAATTCAACATTATTGATGATAGAAACAGGGTTATCTAGCCAGCCATTTGCGTCTCGGTCAAATATACGGCACCTTAATTCGTTTAAGGTATCCTCATCGCTGCTGACCCAAAAAACCGTAACCAGCCTTTGCGGGCCGTTGGCTGTGCCGCCAATTATGGTGCCGGTACAGGCACGGCTTTCATCTCCTGCATTGCCACCTATATTGAAAGGGATGGATAGTCGGTCCCCTAATATAGGCTCATTTTCAGGGTTATTAACGCTACAGGCTTGTGCTTGTGCGGGATCAGTACAATTGATTAATGTATTATCTGTGCTACCTGTTGATACAAATATAGGTGAAAGGGGTTGAGTTGAATCCTCGCTGTAACCAGCTTGACGAAGAAATGTTGTCATGTAATCCATGGCAAAACGCCCAGTTTCTTGATTTCTGGACATGGCGTCTGAAAGCGTGATGGTTTTATTTGTGGTGATAAATAGATTGAGTAATCCGGTGATAACAAAAATACCAATGGTACCGGAAATCATTAATTCAATTAGAGTAAAACCTTGTTGCTGCTTCATTAGTTGAACCTCACTACCATGGTGTATTCACTTACATTGGTATCTTTTTCTTTTTCTTTTTCTTCATCATCATCATCTTCTTCTTTGGCCACTTGCTTGAGTCGAGTTTGCCACTTTAAGGATACTGAGTACTGAATGCAGTCCTTGTTACCCGTGTAGTTACTAGTCCTATCGCTCTCTTTGGTACACCTTGAGGTGAGTCTTGGGTTTAAAATAAAATCTGATGGGCTGTCGTAAATAGAGGGGCTTAAACCGCAGGTGCTAATCCATTTGTCAAATGTCGCCATTTTGTTTTTGTCTTGGATGGCTTCATCGATGCTGCAATCATCGGCACCTTTATGTATTCCATCTTCGTAGGTTTCGGCGCATAATTGTGTTGGTGGAGCTTCACAATCAATATCTTCGGGGTTAAGAGCGTAAAAGCCACCGCGCGCACCTGCTTGGTTTGCCCGCATACGGCCAACATAATCTTCCACTATCCACATGGCTTGAGATTTTTGCGAGCTATCTTGAGTAGCTTGTATCCCACGAAGTAGCATAAGGCCCATGCCTGAAACTGCAATGGTGACAATTAAAACGGTGACCATGACTTCAATCATGGCGATACCTAATTGGTTTTTATTTAAGAGCATGTTCCAGTACTCCTAGTTACGTGGCCGGAAAGTAACAGGCGATATGTAAATTTGACGTTGTCGGGGCATCCATTAAGGGTTAACTCTAATTCACCAATGGATTCAGCTTGGCCGCTGGTGGATCTTAATTCAATTGGGTTATCTTGACTAAACTGTTCACTGGTAAAGCTAGGGTTGCCAGGTAAGGCTTCAAAGCGTCGAATTAACTCTACGACATTGTTTTCAGCATCAATCACTCGTTGTATTAACCAGCCGTTTGACCAATCTTTTCCATCTCCGATGGGACTAATTCTAATGTTTTGATTGCCTTTGCGGGCCTCTGTTCTGGCTAAGCGAAGGGTTTTTTCAAATATAGGTCCAACCACACTTAATTGCTTATTATCAAGAAAGGATTTAAGTGATGGAACCCCTGCACTGAGGATAATTGTCAGTATCAGCATGGAGACCATAAGTTCGATGAGTGTTAAGCCGTATTCTTTTTTCATAGGCTCTATTTAAGACCTTAGATAAACAGGTGCCTAATCAAAACGGACTAACGGTATGTTTTCAAGGTTTGCTGGCAATGCAAATGTCATCAAATGTGTCGTAATTCACACTTGTAAATTATTCACAAGCATAGCGTTGATATTTTGAATATGGGGAACCTTTGCTGTTCAAATAATCATCAATGCGAATGCGTCCTTGAAAATTGATAATAATACTTTTAGCCAGCTCATAGTGTTTAGAGTATGGACAATATAAAAAAGTGGAAGCAGAGGAAAAGGCATGGCCTAAAGGGTTAAAGCGTACGAAATTTTGCTTAGCTTTGGACTTTTTCCAATATCCCATGTTGGAGCTTAAATCTGTGGTGGAGTAAATGACTTCGTCTTCGTCGAGAATGTTATTGAGGTTGATGTCTTGGAATACTCGGATTGGATCTTGCCAGTCATCAGAGCAAGCATTATGTCGCGTTGGACAAACCGTAATATGGCTTGATGTATGTTGCGCGGTGGATCTGGCTTGGAATAATACCCTTCGCAAAGTAAGAATATCTGTATGGGCCTGATGTCGGTCAATGAAGTGGTTAAGCTTAGGAATCCCTAAACCTAAAAACGAGACTAGTATTGTCATCGCCACTAATAGTTCAAGTAGAGTGAATCCTCGCACTGTTTTACCTCCATGTAGAACAGCGTTAATTTGAGAAGGTTTCTAGTCTATCGTGCCAATTAATATTTACACTTAGAAAAAAGTATAATATTAATCGATGTTCAGTTTTTTAAGTCGATAGCGCATGGAACGAAAGCTCATGCCTAATTGCTCGGCGGCGGCTGTTTTATTCCAGCGACATTGCTCAAGGGTTTGGGTGAGTATTTCACGCTCTATATCTTCAAGGTAGTCTTCTAGGCTTTGTCCTGGTTTAAATTCAACTAATGGGCTTGAATTTTCGTTGCTAGTAGTTGATTTTAATGCCAAATCTTTTAAATGAATAACATGACCGTCCATGAGGGTCATGGCACGTTGTAAGATGTTTTCAAGCTCTCGAATGTTGCCCGGAAAATGGTAGCCTTGCAGAGCATTTTCAGCGTCAGAGCTTAACTGAATATCTTTAACGCCCAAGGAGTCACTAAGCCGCTGAATGATATGCTCGGTGAGTATACGGATATCACTTTGTCTTGCTCTTAAAGATGGAACCTGTAGATTGATAACGTCTAGGCGGTAGAATAAATCTTCACGGAAGTTTTGATTTTGTACTTCTTCGTGTAGATCTTTATGGCTGGCCGATAAGATTCGGATATCGACTTTTTCTTCATTTTCACTACCAACGGGTCTAACGACGTTTTCCTGAATGGCTCTTAGTAATTTGACTTGCATGGTTAATGGCAGGTCAGCTACTTCGTCTAAAAATAAGGTGCCTCCATTGGCGGCATGAAAAAAACCATCTTTATTTTGAGTCGCACCAGTAAAGGCCCCTTTGCGATGACCAAAAAACTCACTTTCCATTAATTCAGATGGGATTGCACCACAATTGACAGGGATAAATGGTTGATCTTTTCTGGGGCCAAGTTGATGGATTGCACGGGCAACCAGCTCTTTTCCTGAGCCGGATTCACCATTAATAAATACGGGAGCATGGCTTCGAGCTACTTTTTGAATTTGTTGTTTCAGTTCTATGATAGCTGTAGATTGCCCAATAATATTGGGTAATAAGGATTCACTTTTAGCGACAGTTTCAGGAGTATCTAAAGCAAGGGCGGTACGAATCACAGACTTTAGTTTGTCGAGTTCGATAGGTTTAGCTAAAAAGTCAAAAGCGCCTTCTTTCATGGCTTCAATAGCCACTTCAACACTTCCGTAGGCGGTAATCACAACCACGGGCGTGTTTGGATGTTGGGTTTGCATGTCGGCTACTAAGTCTAAACCGGAGCCATCAGGTAAGCGCATATCAGTTAGGCATAGGTCAAAATTTTGAGTGCTGAGTTGATGTTTGGCATCCGCAATAGAGCAGGCTGTAATGCACTGTAAGCCTAAACGATGAATGGTCATGGATAACAGTTCAAGAATATCCGGTTCATCATCTACTATTAAAATTTGGCTCATAACTTACCCCTTTCTTTTGCAAAATCAAAGGCAAAAAATATGTCGAATTTGGCACCTTGTTTGTAGTTTGAATCATATCGTATTTCGGCGTGATTCGCCTCACATAGCTCTTTGATTAAGTATAATCCTAAACCTGTACCACTGGCCGATGTGGTGTAAAACGGCTCGTAAAGATACTCAAGAGCTTGCTCTGAAATACCATCCCCTGAATCAATGAAACTTAAACATGGGCGTTGGTTTTCTTTGGATAGTAAAATAGTAATACCGTTACTTTCTTGCGCTTTACCATAACGGCAGGCATTTTGCGTAAGGTTCAGTAGAACTTGCCGCAGTTGGCTTGGGTCAAAGCGTACTTCAAAAGCAGGGCCGTTAATTTTAAACGTACAATTAAATTCTTGACTTAATTCGAGGGTGGTATCTTTTAACCATTTTTCTAATTGAATCCATTGCAGTTCAGACGGGCTCCGCTTACTAATTTGCATAACATTTTGAATAATTGAATCCATGCGGGTGCAATGATTTAAAATGATGTCACATAGTCTTTGGTCTTCAGATGAAAGCTCAGGATTCTCGACTAATAATTGAGCTGCATGACTCACCGCATTAAGGGGGTTGCGTATTTCATGGGCTATACTGGCAGCCATCCTTGCAAGGGAGTTTAGTTTAAATTGATGGGCTTTACGTATTACCGTGTCTTTGTTTTCGATAAATACAAGAGTGCTGTTTTCATCAATACTGGCAAAAAAAACAAATGCAGTGGATTGGACGTCATTGGGGTTTAATTGTATTTGAGATTCATTTTGCAGGTCGTACTCTAACCAATAATTAAATCGCTCAATGACCCGTGAAGGTATGAATTCATAGGGCTGAATATTATTTAACCTTTCTTGTGCTGCTCGATTGATACGCAAGATTTGGCCTGCTTTATTCACCACACACACACCTGTGTGCATTCTTTCAATAATTAAATCGTTAAGTTTGGCGGCACTGTCTAATTGAGACTGGGTTTCTACTGCTTGGGTTTGTGCTTCAGTTAAGCTGGAGCTTAGGGTTTGAATTATTAAGGCTTCAATGAAGAACGAAATACAAATGAATGAACCAGATACAATCCGGTCGGTGATATCGTCAGGATGAAGGAAGCCTTGAGTTAGTACCATAATAGTAGCCATTGCGGCTAATAAGTAACCGTAAAGCTTAGAAACTAATAGATTGCCTATCCCAACATGAAATAATAACAGCAAGGCTAGATCTTGCTGTTTTGGGGCAATATAAATCATTAAAAACCCCATAATGAGGATTTCAAATAGTTGATAGGGTAGCAGCGAGTCCATTTCAAATATATCGTGTTTATTTGAATGCTGAATAATCGCTATAGACAATGCCAAATAGCCACCTAAAATAATCGGTAATACCTTTAATGAATCTGCCTGCCACCAATTGATGCGTTCTTCAAATAGGTAAAATCCCAGAAATAAAAACGCTAATCCTAGGGTGAAATACCCATAAAATTGAGTGACCGACTGCCGGTGTATGGTGAGATTCATATGATTTATTCATTGCTCAATGTTTTCAATTCTCGCAGAATACGGGGCTTTAGTGGTTTGAATCAAGGTAGTAATGGTGTCCGAACAAACTCTTAAGGTCTGTTTAGCTCAGATTGACTTGTTAGTTGGTGATATTTCAGGCAATGAAAACAAGGTTTTGGCCAGTGCTCAGCACGCTGTTGAGCAGAGCGCTGATGTGGTGGTATTCCCAGAGTTGACCTTGACGGGATACCCTCCAGAAGATTTATTATTACGGCCTAGCCTTGATGTTCGAATAAACGAAGCGTTAGCGAACATCTTGGCGGCTCAATTGCCTATTTACATGGTGCTTGGTTACCCTAAACGGGTAAATGGTAAATTGTTCAATATGGCGGGTGTGTATTTCAAAGGTCAGTGCCTTTATGAATACGCCAAGCATGCATTACCCAATTATCAGGTGTTTGATGAAAAACGTTACTTTGCAGAAGGTAGCGAGTTTGGTGTGGTCAGCATCAAAGGGGTTTCGTGTGCAATTAGTATCTGTGAAGACATCTGGCAAGAGGATGTTATGGCCGCGGCTAAGGCTAACGGCGCGGCTTGCATGTTGAACCTAAATGCCTCTCCTTTCCATATTGATAAAACTCAACACCGTAAAGACCTATTAAAACAGCGTGCCCAGCAAGGGCGGATGCCCATTGTTTATGTGAATTTAGTGGGTGGCCAAGATGAGCTAGTGTTTGACGGTGGCTCCATGGTGGTGGATGCGAAGGGTGAGTTAAAGGCCTTTTCTTCCTGTTTTGAAGAAAGTCATGAAATTGTTGAGCTTAATTTTTCTAATCAAAGTTGTTCAAATATTGTAGGTGTAATTAAACCAGAGCAAGAACGCTTAGCTTCTATTTATTCGGCATTGGTACTAGGGGTTCGTGATTATGTTAATAAAAACGGCTTCAAAGGGGTATTGCTCGGGTTATCAGGCGGAATCGACTCCGGACTGACATTAGCTGTGGCGGTGGATGCATTGGGCAAAGATAGGGTAGAGGCGGTGATGATGCCGTTTAAATACACCTCTCAAATGAGCCTTCACGATGCAGAAGATCAAGCCAATCGTTTAAGTGTGCCTTATAAAGTCCTGCCTATTGAGTCCATGTATAACAGTTTCATGGATATTCTCGCGGATGAATTTGAGGGCACAAAAGTCGATACTACAGAAGAAAACCTGCAAAGCCGTTGTCGTGGTGTGATGTTGATGGCCATGAGTAATAAAAAAGGCTACATGGTGTTAACTACGGGTAATAAAAGTGAAATGGCCGTGGGTTATGCCACCTTGTATGGCGATATGGCAGGGGGTTATGGTGTGTTAAAAGATGTGTATAAAACCTTGGTATTTGAGCTATCTAAATACCGAAATACCATTGAAGAAGTGATTCCACCAAGGGTGATTTCACGTCCCCCGTCGGCTGAACTAGCACCCGACCAAGTGGATGAAGATTCCTTGCCGCCATATCCAGTGTTAGATGAAATTTTACGTTTGTATATTGAGGAAGATCAAAGCGCCACCAGCATCATAGGTAAAGGTTTTACTGAAGAAGACGTTCGCCGTGTGCTACGTTTGGTGGATGTAAATGAGTACAAACGCAGGCAGGCTCCTGTTGGAGTGCGCTTAACTCAGCGTGGTTTTGGGCGGGATCGCCGATACCCAATCACTAATGGTTGGAGAATTGGCCATTAATGTTGCTTAAAAACACAAAAAAAACCGGCAAAAGCCGTTTTTTTTGTGTTCATGTGAAAGGTTATTTCTAATCAATCAAACCTAGTGTAATGACATTCCAAATGCTCTTGCGGTCTTTTTGTGCCCAGCCACTGTGTTCAAACGTCCCATTGCTTAGTTGTTTATGCTGTGGAAAGTTGGCTTTTAATACGGCTAAACTCTTATTGGCAAGATCCTGTTGATCAAGTAGCTCATAGGCTTCCACCATAATGGCCAAGCCATCGGCCACGTGAGAGGTGCCTTGATAGCTTTCCACGATGACCTTGCCACGATTAGCGGCTGCTAGGTAGGCATGGCGTTTCAAATAATAATTTGCCACATGAACTTCATTCTGAGCAAGACGGTCACGCAAATAAATCATGCGCTGGCGAGCGTCTGCGGCGTATTCACTTTCAGGAAACTTTTGAATTAACTCGCTAAACTCTTGAAAAGATTCACGGGCCGGTTGAGGGTCTCTTTGTGATTCGTCATCTGCAAAATAACGTTCAACTAGACTTAGCCCTAACTCATAGGTACTTAAGGCTTTTAGATAGTAAGCATAATCAACGTTAGAATTCTCAGGGTGTAGGCGAATAAAACGTTCAGCACTGGCACGGGCCCCTTCAAGTTCTTGTGCGCTGTATTGAGCGAAGATCATTTCTAGCTGGGCTTGTTCGCTGTAGTTACCAAAAGGGTATTGGTTTTCTAGCTCTTGTAGGGTTTCAACGGCTAAAAAGTAGTTTTCACTCTCTATAGCTTCTATGGCTTTTTGGTATATTTCACGCTCAGTTAATTCATTTGGGCGTTTTTGACTGTTTGAGCAGGCCACTAAAATGAAACTGGCCAGAAGGATCAAGAGAATTCGCATAGGGCTATCTGATATAATCTTCAAAATGTTGTCTGTTATTGTAATGTCAGCGCGCAATTTAACCACAGGGCGCGCCATTCACCAAGGCTACTTACGCAATGAGACCTAAGATTTTTGTCTAGAGTAAGTAATATGGTGAGATGCCCAATACCTGTGTTAGTTCAAAGGTTAATACATGTCCGAACAAATTCAGCTTAGCTTAACTGTCCCAGATGAACTGGGAAATAAGCGTTTTGATCATATCGCTGCCACTTTATTTCCTGATTTCAGCCGTGCTCGTCTGCAAACTTGGATCAAAGACGGTAAATTATTGGTAGATGGCGAGGCTCGTAAAGCCAAAGAAAAGCTGGTGGGCGGAGAGTTACTCAAACTAGATGTTGTGACTCAAGCTGAGGGAGAATGGCTGCCAGAGCCTATTGAGTTTCCAATCGTCTATGAAGATGACCATATAATGGTCATCAATAAACCCATGAATTTAGTGGTCCACCCTGCAGCGGGTAACCTTACTGGAACCTTATTAAATGGATTATTGCATCATTGCCCTGACCTACAAAATATTCCACGTGCGGGTATTGTGCATCGTTTAGATAAAGACACTACTGGATTGATGGTGGTAGCGAAAACGTTACAAGCGCAAAACCACCTAGTAGAGCAATTGCAAAGCCGTGAGATGGGCCGTGAATACGAGGCCGTTCTACAAGGGGCTATCACTGGCGGTGGCACAGTGAAAGAACCGATTGCCCGTCACTTAAAGGATCGAACAAAAATGGCGGTTCACCCAACTGGTAAAGAGGCCGTCACTCATTACCGAGTCATCGAAAAGTTTCCAACTCATACCCACGTAAGAGTAAAGCTTGAAACCGGCCGGACTCACCAAATTCGCGTGCACATGGCTCATATTCAACATCCTTTGGTTGGCGACCCCACTTACGGTGGCAAAGTACGTTTACCAAAAGGGGTGAGCCATGAATTAAGAGACGTGCTTCGGGAATTTCCACGGCAAGCATTACACGCGAGAAAGCTAACCCTGATTCACCCTAAAACTAATAAAGAAGTGAGCTGGGAAGTGGAATTACCAGAAGACTTTGAAGAGCTGCTGGATGAGCTAAGGTACGACGCTCAAACCCATGGCGGAGCAGACTATTAATGTCCAACCAATCTTGGTTTACCCCAGACTGGCCAGCACCTAGAAACGTAAAAGCGTTATCAACCACTCGCATGCAAGGTGTCAGTGTAGCTCCTTATGATTCAAATAATCTTGGGGCCCATGTTGGGGATGATGAGCATTCAGTTAAGCAAAACCGTCTGAATTTGCGTTCTAAGCTACCTTCTGAGCCACTTTGGTTGAACCAAGTTCATGGTGTGGATCTTGTGGATGCCAGTGAGTATCAAGGTGTATGCGATGCTGATGGTGCGTTTGCACACAATCCAAACCAAGTGTGTACTGTCATGACGGCCGATTGCTTACCTGTGTTATTTTGCAATGCTCAGGGTACTCAAGTAGCCGCTGCACATGCCGGTTGGCGTGGTTTGTTAGACGGTATTTTAGAGCAAACCGTTGCCCGTTTTGAGCAAGCTTCGAGTGTCATGGCTTGGCTTGGCCCAGCCATTGGTCCCACTGCATTTGAAGTGGGTGAAGAGGTAAAACAGGGGTTTTGTGATAAACAACCAGAGGCACAAGTGTATTTCAAACCGACACACAGAGACGGTAAATGGTTAGCCGATTTATATGGTCTTGCTCGGTTTCGCTTGTCGTTAGTTGGTGTTACACAAATTTATGGCGGGGAGTTTTGTACCTTCACAGAACCCCAGCGTTTTTTCAGTTACCGCCGTGACGGGGTTACCGGAAGAATGGCCAGTTGCATCTGGTTAGCGGACTAAGTTAACCAGAGACCAGTAGTTACTTATTTTTTAGAGCAGTATTTATCCACGTCTTTTTGTGCATTAGCGATGAGATTGGCTCGACCTTTTTCGTCATACCATTCGCGTTCGCCATTCTCTAGGGTTTTAAATATACGGCCATTGTTTTTGAGGTCGAGCAGTCTTTGTTTTGCTTTTTTGCAGTTTTCAGCCATGCGCTGCTCCTCTAGAGCCGCAAGCTTTTCATCTTCACTTTCAGTGACACGATCTACCGCTTGTTCTTGCAACTGCTGTCGGACTTTTTGCAGTTTTTCATTGGCCGCAGCTGCATTTTTAGAACTTGATGGTGCATTAACTTCAACTTTGTCAGCTTGAGTTTGCGCAGGCGGGAACTGTGAGAAATGGGTTTGACCGCTTTCATCAGTCCATTTATAAACCTGACCGGCATGTGCAAATACGACAAAAATCAGGGTAAAAAGTAGGGTTATTAAGCGCATTTTTTTCTTTCTTATGGCGTTTTTTAAGTTTTAGGCCAGTTACTCTACCCGTTTTTGCACAAAAGCAAAGCACGAGCTGCTGAAAGCGGTAAATGTCAAGCAAAATCAAGGCTATAAGCCTGATTTGGCTTGACTTAGGCCACTGTGCTGTCAAAATTAGCTCCCCAAATTTTAGCCCTCAACGGTCACCCCCGTTATGGCGTTTGGAGATCTTTCTGAGCTGATGACCTCAGCACAGCCAAATTCGAATCGGTTGCCTAAGATGCAGCCGATCTAGGTGAAAAACTACAAGTTCTTCATCACCCGTTACATCCTGGTGTAAGACCAGTACGGCGCGGTAGTTATGACTATGGTTTAACAAGTCAGCAAACCTATTGCAATCAGTTTCCCGCTCGCCTAGTGCGAGCAAGCGGATGAGAGGAAAAAACGGTGGAAATGCTTTCCGGCGGAGAAATGTTAGTTCGCTCCCTACATGAAGAGGGAGTAGAGTATGTTTATGGTTACCCAGGTGGTAGCTTGTTGCACGTCTATGATGCGTTTTATAAACAAGATTCAGTGAAGCACGTGCTAGTGCGTCACGAGCAAGCGGCTGCGCATATGGCCGATGGTTACGCTCGTGCAACGGGTAAGCCGGGTGTGGTCATGGTGACCTCTGGCCCAGGTGCAACGAATACCATAACCGGTATTGCTACGGCGTTTACTGACTCAATTCCTATGATTGTCATTACTGGTCAGGTAATGAGTCACTTAATTGGTGATGATGCTTTCCAAGAGACTGATATGATGGGGATTTCTCGTCCTATCGTAAAGCACAGCTTTAGTATCAAACACCCAAGTGAAATTGCTGAAACGGTTAAAAAAGCGTTTTACATTTCCACCTCTGGGCGCCCCGGTCCGGTTGTGATTGATATTCCTAAAGATATGACCATTCCGAATGATCGTCATGAGTTTTCATATCCTAAAAAGGTTAAAATTCGCTCATATGCGCCTCCTGTAAAAGGACATAGTGGTCAAATTCGTAAAGCGGTTGAGTTATTACTCGCAGCTAAGCGCCCAATGATTTATTCAGGTGGCGGCGTGGTGTTAGGTCAGGCGTCTGAACAGCTACGTAAATTGGTTCGTGAGTTGAATTTCCCTATCACACAAACATTAATGGGCTTGGGGGCGTATCCGGCTACTGATCGTCAGTCGTTAGGTATGCTAGGCATGCACGGCTCTTACGAAGCGAATATGGCAATGCATCACTCAGATGTGATTCTGGCTATTGGTGCGCGTTTTGATGATCGTGTAACCAATGCGGTAAGTAAATTCTGTCCAGATGCGAAAATTGTTCACATTGATATTGATCCGTCATCTATCTCAAAAACAGTAACCGTAGATATTCCGATTGTAGGTCCAGTGGACAGCGTATTGGATGATTTCTTAGAAATTATTGGTGAGCCGGATCAAAAGAAACCTGATTCAAAAGCCATAGAGTCATGGTGGAAGCAAATTGAAGAATGGCGTAAGCGTCACGGCGGTGAATACGAAAAGAATGATAATGGTTTGCTAAAACCTCAAGAAGCCATTGAAGGTTTATGGAAGGCTACAAAAGGCGATGCGTATATTTGTTCTGACGTAGGTCAGCACCAAATGTTTGCAGCACAATACTACAAATTTGATAAGCCAAATCGCTGGATCAACTCTGGTGGTCTTGGCACCATGGGCTTTGGTTTTCCTGCTGCCATGGGGGTTAAATTAAACTTCCCAGATGAAATGGTGGTGTGTGTAACCGGTGAAGGCTCTATTCAGATGAATATCCAAGAATTGTCGACCTGTTTACAGTATGGCATTCCGGTGAAAATTTTCTGCTTGAATAATGGCTACTTAGGTATGGTTCGTCAGTGGCAAGATATGAACTATGAAGGTCGTCACTCAAGTTCATATATGGAGTCACTACCAGACTGGACTATGCTAGCTGAAAGTTATGGTCATGTTGGTATCAACGTAGAAACCAAAGACCAACTGCAAGGTGCTATGGATGACTGCTTTGGTAAATACAAAGATCGTTTAGTATTTGTTAACGTATCAGTTGACCCTGAAGAACATGTTTACCCAATGCAGGTGCCAATGGGAACCATGCGTGATATGTGGTTAAGTAAAACGGAGCGCACCTAATGAGACACATTATTTCGATTTTGTTAGAAAACGAGCCGGGTGCTTTGGCACGTGTTGTGGGTTTGTTTGCGCAGCGTTCATATAACATTGAAACTTTAACGGTTGCGCCAACGGAAGATCCAACTCTTTCACGCATGACCATTACCACGTCAGGTCCTGATCGTGTAATCGAGCAAATCACGAAGCAATTAAATAAATTAATTGAAGTGGTTAAGCTGGTGGATTTAACAGAAGGTGCTCACCTTGAGCGTGAACTGATGTTGATCAAAGTGAAAGCGTCAGGCTCTCAGCGTGCTGAGATTAAGCGCACTGCAGATATTTTTCGCGGTCAAATTGTAGATGTAACTGCAAACGTATACACCATTCAATTAACCGGAGCCACTGATAAACTAGAAGCGTTTATTGAAGCCATTGGTGCAAACTGCGTATTAGAAACCGTCCGTACAGGGGTTTCTGGTATTGCCCGTGGTGAGAAAACGTTAAGCTTATAAAACATTTGCTTTGTGTGAAAAAGGGTTATGACTAAGTCATAACCCTTTTTTTATGTCGGTTACTTTTTACTGATTAAGTACACACCAATAATGACCAGCACCAAACCTGTAATGTGATATAGGGTTAATGTTTCCCCTAAAATCCATACCGCCATTAAGGTGGTAAATAAAGGACCAGTGGTGCCTGTTATAGCGGTGCGCTCCGAGCCAATTCTGCCAATGGCTGCGCTCATTGCATAGCTAGGAATGACCGTACTAAAAAATGCAAGCGCAACACCATAACCATAAATTGCGGTGGAATAATTCAATACGACCTCTATTGGTGTGTGCAGTAAATTTAATTGAGAAAATAAACAGGAGCTCACCATAGCGATTGAAGTGAATAATCCAGCGCCTAATTTTTCAATAAGGGGTTTGCTTAATAATACATAAATGGCAAATGTTACTGCACAGCTAAGCATCAATCCTAAACCTATTAACGAGCCATTAATGTTGAACTCACCTGGTAACAAAACAAGTAAACCGGCATACACAACGGCAACCGCTAAAAGTACATTTTTAGACGGCAGCTTTCTATCCCAGCCAGCTTTAAACAACACTACTAAGCTTGGGTAGGCATAAAGAATAACCCGCTCAGCATGTGCGCTAATACTTTCAAGGGCTAATAAATCTAAATAACTTGAAAGAAAGTAACCTAAAAACCCAGTGGCAACGGCGGAAGCAATATACCGTTTTTTAGCCATCAAGCTAGGGTATTGCCATAACAACAAACCGAAATAAAATGGAAAGGCAAACCACATTCTTAGCACCATTAACCCCTCGCTATTAGCACCAAGTACATACGCCTCTTTAATAAGAATAGGTTTTAACGAAAACATAAAACTGGCTAATAAAGCCAAGCCTAGTCCGATTTTAATGGGTGATGTCACAGCCTGCTCCTATTTATTGCTGTTATCAAAAGGCTGTTATACGAAGGGAGATATAATACCTAGCGTTTAACAGCCAGGTACGGGGGCACCTAGCGTTAGCTGGTTAACACCCACCATTTGAGAGAAGTTGAAGAAGTGATTTTTAAAGTTGAACTAAACATGATTCAAACCGTAAATAATTGTGGCTAATTAAAACGGCTTTTTCTTTAGCTGGCAACCTAAATGAATAAATTATATTTAAACGGTTTGTTGCTTGATGCCATTGTTAAAGAAGGCATACTGCACATATTCTCTTTTTTTCGCATTTTTATAGGACAAAGCTGTGCTCACAGTACCTTTTCCAGTTTGGCTGATTACGTTGGCCCAAGCTTTAGGCATGTTAAGTGCTCCTATGGTGATTTTTGTTGGTGGATTTTTAGGTGTAGCATTTGCGCCTTCTGCGGATTTAGCCACCTTGCCAGTGGCGGCGTTAGTGGTTGGTGGTGCGGTTTTTTCCATGCCTGCTGCCATGATTATGAAGCGTATAGGGCGTCGTAAAGGGTTTGTATACGCAACCTTAATGGCAATATTAGGTTCTATATTGGCTATATATAGCGTACGCAGTGAAAACTTTTTTGGCCTGTGTATCAGTATTTTTATTTTAGGGGGGCATATGGCCTTTGTGCAGCAGTTCCGTTTTGCTGCAATTGAGTGGGTAAGCCCTGATAAAGTAGCGATGACCGCCAGTGTGGTGATGTTAGGTGGGTTATTAGCCGCTTGGCTGGGCCCAGAAATAGCCATGATTGGTAAGGATTTATTCCAGCATACTTTTAGTGGTAGTTTTGTTCTATTAGCGTTATGCCATGTGGCATTACTGGTTTTATTAAGTGTCACGCCGTTTGCTGATGTAAAGCCTGCAGCGCAAAGCTTTGAAGCAAGTCGTTCATGGCAAACATTGTTGCTACAACCGGGAATGACAGCGGCCATTGTAACCAGTGCTGTGGCATTTGGTGTAATGAGTTTAATTATGACTGCAACACCGGTTAATATGAGTGAAGTGCAAAGCTATCCATTAGAAGATACCAAGACTGTGATTCAAAGCCATATTATGGCTATGTTTTTACCGTCTTTATTTGCCCCGATTTTATTTCGCTTATTCAAACTACTAACCATGTTGTTGGCAGGCATTATTGTTATGACTGCTGCGATTAGTATTGCTATTTTAGATCAAAGCTATTGGGGTTATTGGGCTGCACTTGTATGTTTAGGCGTAGGTTGGAATTTTATGTTCGTCAGCGGAACTACGTTGTTGTCACAACAGTACTCGCAACAGGAAAGTTTCTCCGCACAAGCCTTGAACGATGCATGCGTATTTTCTACACAAGCTATTATGGCGTTGTGTGCTGGCTGGATGGTGTTTAGTTTTGGTTGGTACGCACTAAACTTATTAGCGATTCCGTTATTATTATTGGCACTTTTGGCTCTAGCTCGTTGGTATTTATTTGAGCAAGAAAATAAAAAAGCGGTTTAAAAACCGCTTTTCATCTGTTAGATATCATCCAGCAATGTATCCATGCCGGATTCAATACCGTCAGTGGATTCCAAGTCAGACAGTACTTTATCAATATCCATATTAATGGCTTTAGCAATGGCCACAGGGAAGCCATCTAAGATTTCTTGAGCGCTAAGAGAAGCTTTGTTGCTGGTATGAATATACAAAGCTAAATGTGTTAAACCCGCTAAAGGTTCATCATCGTCGGAGTATTCTGTTTTAGTGTGTCCACGAATACCATCAGCGATTTCTTCTGGAAATTTCCAGCGTTTGGCTAGCTCAGCCCCTACGTCAGCATAGTTGTAGCCAAGCATGGCGTTTTCAGTTGCAACTAGCTTGCCACCGGCTTCAACGGCCGCTTGGATTTTTTTACTTTCCTCAGGAATTACTAGTCGAATTAGTAGCTCGCCAATACTGTGTAGCATGCCACAAGTGAAGGCGGTTTCAGGGTTAATTTTACAATAAGGGGCAAGCCATTTAGCTGTTGCTGCAATTGCAAAGTTATCACTCCAAAATGCTTTACGATCAAATCCTTCAGGGCTTTGCATGGCACCTGTAATGCCTGATGCCAGCACTAACGTGCGCAAAGTAGAAAACCCTAATAAAACCGAGGCATCTGTCGTGCTTGAAATAGTACGGCTGACACCGTAATGGGCGCAGTTAGCCAGTCGTAATACCTTAGCGGTGAGTACTGGGTCTAGGCTGATTTTTTTGGCGATTTCGTCCATATCAAAATCGGCTTGATTAAAGGTGTCAATGAGTTCTTGTACAACCTTTGGAATATTGGGAAGGCTCTGACCATGGTCAAAAAGGTCTGCTAAATTCATGATGACGTCCAATCCGTTACTGTCTTATGTTAAAGCTTAGGTCACCCCAGATTGCTTTGCGAATACAGAGTGAGATTTAGATAAAAATCGCTATCCACCCTGTTAGAATAGTCCAAAATAGTTAGAGCGGAGAAAATCCCATGGCAAAAATTGGTTTTATTGGCATTGGTCTAATGGGTCTGCCTATGTGTAAGCGGTTACTTACTGCTGGTGAATCATTATGGGTATATAACCGCAATGAGGCTAAGTGTCAGCTTTTGGTTGAACTGGGTGCCCAACAAGCAGATTCAATAGAATCCCTAAGCCAAGTTGTGGATATCATTATGCTTTGTGTGTCTGATACTCAAGCGGTGCAAGCGGTGGCACAGGCTATTTTTTCTGCACTAAAACCGGATCAAGTTATTGTGGATTTTAGCTCAATAAGCCCTGATGCCACTCAGGAGCTTGCACAGCAGGCCAATGCTAAAGGGGCCCACTGGGTGGATTGCCCTGTATCCGGTGGCGTGGCCGGAGCACAGGCGGGAACCTTAGCCATGATGGCAGGCGGCAATGGGCAAGTTATACAGCAATTAGAGCCAGTTCTAATGAATCTAGGACAAAGACTTACACACATGGGTGAAAGTGGTTCAGGGCAAACCACAAAAATCTGCAATCAAATGATTGTCAGTTGTAATGTATTGGTGCTGGCAGAAGTTATGGCCATGGCTAAACGAGCAGGGGTTGATGCGACTAAAATTCCGCAAGCACTAAAAGGAGGGTTTGCAGATAGTACGCCTTTACAGCTTACAGGTACTCGCATGGCGGTACAGGATTTCGATGAAATTAAGTGGCATGTAAAAACATTACTTAAGGATTTAGACATGGCTAATTTACTGGCAAAAGAGCTGGGCAGTGCCATCCCCATGGCAGGCCTAGGGGCTGAATTAATGCGCCAACACGCCAGTAAAGGCTACGCTGAACAAGACCCAGCCACCTTTGTTGCCATGTATGAATCCATTAATAACACACCTAAATAGGGGGCCTGTATGCGTTTAGGAGCCAATTTAACCTTATTGTTTACAGAAGTGCCTTTACTTGAAAGGTTTCAAGCGGCAGCAGATGCTGGTTTTAAGACCGTCGAAATTCAGTTTCCTTATGAAGAAAATCTGGAGGCCCTTGTTGAAGCAAAACAACAATCGGGAGTGAATGTATGTTTAATTAATGTGCCAGCTGCAGATTTAATGAGCGGCGGGGAAGGACTTGCGTGTGTGCCCGGAAAAGAAGCCGAATTTGAACAGGCCTTACAGCAAACTTTGCATTATGCTCAAGCTTTAGGTGTAAAAAGGGTCAATGTTCTGGCTGGGCGTTGCCTATATGAAGGCCAAGAAGCTGTTTATTTAGACGTGTTCAAACGTAATTTGAAAAAAGCCGCTGACTTCATGCAGCCACATAATATTTTAGTGACATTTGAAGCGGTTAACTTAAAAGACATGCCTAGTTTTTTAATACACAACACTGAACAAATGCTAAGCATAATGGCAGAACTCAATCACTCGAATATTAAGATGCAATATGATATTTATCATATGCAAATTATGGATGGTAATGTAGATGAGACATTAACACACCATGCCGAAAAAATCGGACACATACAGTTTGCGGACGTTCCCGGGCGCTCAGAGCCATTAAGCGGAAATTTAAATTTTCAGCGCATATTTAATGTAATAGAACAAAGCCATTATCATGGATTTGTGTCTGCTGAATATCGCCCCAGCCAAGGCAATACCAAAGAAAGTCTACAGTGGATGAATACACTTGATTTAAAATTTCTAATGCAAATAGTGAAGCAAGATTAAGCCTAAAGTTTTGTTAAATCGCGCCGCTATTATTAATAAGCTTGAAGGAATAAGTGTAAATTTCAGGGGTTTCCCTAAACGTAGTTACAAATGGATATTTGTAGTCACTCTGAGTGACACTGCAAAACAGGAGAGCGCCCACAGGGAAAGTAGAATCCACTTTATTTATTAAAGTGGATTCGGCGCAGTATTTTAAGCTTTCTTAAAAATTAAAATCACATTATTCGCTGGAAGATTTAAACGTTCTAAAAAAATTAGGCCAGCACCCTTTGCAATTTGTTTTAACCAATCTAACTCTTTAATGCCTGCCAACGGATTAATATCTTGTTTGAGCCAATTATCTAATGCTTGATTGCCTTCACTGGTAAATCCGTGTTCATTAATAGGTCCATAACAAAATAAAAGACCTTCTGTATTTAACACTTGGCTAAAGCCGTTAAATACGTTTTTAGCACTTTGCTCATTGACAAAATGCAATAAATTGGCGCAATACCCATAATTAAAGTGAGTAAGCTCTTTACTCCATAGCAAATCACTCACATCTAATGGTATAGGTTTATGCAAATTAGCGAGCTTGGCTTCACAGACCCATTGCTGAGAAAGCTGAATCTGACTTGGGTGCTCACTTAAGTGCCACTGAATATGAGGCAGTCTACTTGCTAAATAAACACCATGTTGGCCAGTGCCACAAGCCAGTTCTAATAAGTGGCCTTGGGGTTTAAGCCAAGGACTCATAGCCTGAAAAATAGGGTCTTGGTTTCTAAGGCAGGCTGGGTTTTCGGGTTTTACCATAGTTGGAATCTAATATTCGAGTTTTAAGTGAGTTTGGGCTAAATTATGGCGGGTTTATAGGATGATCAAAAGCGGTAAAAGGTTATAATCCATCCAAATTTTTCGAATGAGAGGACATTATGTCACATACGGTATTAATTACAGGCGCCAATCGAGGAATAGGATTATCCCTAGCTAAGCAATATGTTGAACAAGAATGGGAAGTTATTGCGGTTTGTCGTGAAAGCTCTGATGAGATAGAAGATCTTGCAGATTTGGTCATCAGCGGCATCGACCTATCACAAGATGACGCTATGGACAGTGTGTTACAAGTGTTAGAGCTGGCTCAAGGACCTGAATTTACATTAGATCTGTTGATTAACAATGCTGGCTTATTTAAAAATGAAAGCCTTGATAGTATGAGCTTCGATCAAATTCGTGATCAGTTTGAAGTCAATACCCTTGCGCCATTAAAAGTGACACATGCATTAATACCTTTATTCAAAGAAGGCTCAAAAGTTATCAATATTACCAGCCGCATGGGCAGCATTGAAGACAACACCAGTGGTGCATATTACGGATACCGTGCTAGTAAAGCCGCATTAAATGCGTTTACCAAGTCGTTAGCTGTGGATTTAAAACCAAAAGGTGTTGCTGTCGCTGTGGTGCACCCAGGATTCGTACAAACACGCATGGTAGGCTTTAACGGTGACCTCACACCAGATGAATCAGCGGCTGGGATTATTAAACGTGCAGAGGAATTGAATATAGAGAACAGCGGTGGTTTTTGGCATTCTAACGGCCAATCCCTCCCTTGGTAGCTTTTAAGCTATTGCGCATACTAATACGGCGTTAAAGAAAAAATAAAACTTAGTAATTTATGAATTTATAAACTTCTACGTATTATTTTTTCTTTTCCTTGTCTTAGCTTCGCTCATGGTGCTTAAAAGGTTTGGAAATATTGATTACTCAAACCAATAAGACTTTTAAGTAACAACAATCGGTAGAAACAATGAACATCGAAAAAGATAAAGTGGTTTATTTTCACTACACATTAACCGGTGAAGACGGTAAAGCATTTGAAACCAGTACAAATAGTCACCCTATGACGTTTTTGTTTGGCCACGGTAATATTTTACCCGCCCTAGAATCAGAATTTGAAGGCAAGAAAGAAGGGGATCAGTTTCAAGTAACTTTAACCCCAGATCAAGCCTATGGCCATCGTAGTGAAGAAGGCATGCAACGCATCCCAATTAAACACTTGGCCACAAAAGGCAAGCTACAAAAAGGCCAAGCGGTTAAGGTGAACACGGATAAAGGCATGCGGGATGTCACCATTGTAAAAGTGGGTAAATTCAACGTAGACGTAGATACAAACCACCCATTAGCGGGTTTAACCATTACATTTGATGTAAATGTTGAAGAAGTGCGTGAAGCATTGCCCGAAGAGTTGTCCCATGTGCATGTGCACGGAGTTGGTGGTCATCACCACTAGGGTCTAGCTTACTTGTTCTAACTGCGTTAAAAAGGCCATTAAATATCGTTATTTATAAATTATAAACGCCTCAATTTAATGGCCTTTTTGCCTTGTTATAACGTCGCCGCAAACGCCCCTAGCTTCATATTATTTTTGAACTGTATCTCGTTGGTATATCTACTAATGACCCATTAATGACGGGACTAATATAACTGTTCTAACTAACTTCTAGTGATTGAAGAAAAATATGGTGTACTCGAAAAAAGTATTATTGCACGCTGCTAGAGTTACATTTTCTCATATGGTTTTGTTGGTTACCGCTATAGGTGTACCGATGATCTACTTCAATAGTGAGTTTGAATTAAGTGAAAAAATTGGACTTTTTGGACTTTTACTTATCATACTTTGGATGGTGTATTTTCTAATGAATATGTTATTTCATAGGCTTAGTTTAAGGAAACATGGTGCACTTGAGGCATATTTAAGAAAGGATGAAGTCGAGGGGGGGGAGAACTAGGTACTTATTTTGAGGGTAGGTAGTTCGGCGCTTTCTGATCCTTACCAATTCCTTTATTTCTATTTCATCATCTGATCTACTACTGGCTTCGATTTACTATTAATTTGTTCGGTATGCCTGACCTACAAACAACTCACGATCAACTAAAACAAGCGTTAAAATCTAAACGCGACCAGCTCACTGATACTCACAGTACCCGTTTGCACCGTGCTATTTCTTGGCTAAATTGTGCAGCCCAGCAGCAAGATGACTTGGACTTACAGCTTATCAGTTTGTGGATTGCCCTTAACGCCTGTTATGCCGTTGACCAAGGTGGCAGTGAATCTTTAGCGGAGCGATTTGCGTTTCAAGGGTTTATCGAAAAACTGGTCAGTCATGATGAATCTAAGGCGATTTATGCATGTTTATGGGAAACCTACTCAGGCCCAGTGAAAGCACTGATTAAAAACCCCTATGTGTACGGTGGTTTTTGGCAAGTTAAGCGTGAAGACCCAAACAGCGAAAAATGGAGAGAAGGATTTAATCGGTTAAGTGTCGAAGCGTTAAATCATCTAAGCCGTCAAAATGTTCCTGAATTATTGGGGATTGTATTAGATAGACTATTTGTCCTGCGTAATCAGCTTATCCATGGAGGGGCTACCTACCAAAGCCAAATCAACCGCGAACAAGTCCAAGATGGTGCGCAGCTGCTATCCAGTCTAGTGCCCATCATGATTGAGATTATGCTGAATGCGGAATCTGAGGATTGGGGGAGTATTTATTACCCCGTACTTAAAGATTAAGCTTCTTATAGTGGGATAAACTTCGCGATTTTAATAGATTGTTCTTGATTTCAGATCAATTACGAACAATATTGCCATTCTTTGAGCATGTTCAGCCAAATAGGCTTAATTTGTGTATGCTTCTATCCATCAAATAAGAAAATACCCTAGGCAGTATTCATGAATGCAACAGAACGCTTAAAAGCTGAAAAATCAGCCCTCATTAAAAAGTATGCAAATCGTAATAACGGCTTTGCTTTGTACCAAACTCTTTCCACCATTATTCCGTATTTTGCCTTGTTCTATTTGGCCATTGAGCTGCAATCGGTATCTTACTGGTTAAGTGGTTTATGCATCTTTTTACTGATTATGTTCATCATGCGCGTGTTTATGATGATGCACGACGCAGGCCATGGTTGTTTGTTTGTCACCCCAAGGCAAAACAGCATCGTGGGTTTCATTATGGGGGTACTGTGTGGTGTACCCGAATATGTATGGTCAAAGCACCATGCTTATCACCATGCCACTAACGGTAATTGGAGCAAATACCGTGGCCCATTAGCGGTACTTTCAAGCGAAGAATTTTCTAAGCTATCAGAGAAAAAGCAAAAGTCTTATCAAAATAGTCGCAATATCCTATTGGCCCCACTTGCTGGATTTATGTATTTTATTTTTACTCCAAGGTTCACTTGGATCAAAGGCACCATTCAATTTGTTATTTACGCGGTTAAGCATTTATTGGTCAGCCCGAAACAAAGTTGGAAGCAATCCGCTGAATTATTCGAAACCAATTATTGGGCTGATTGGAAAGAGTACCGCCACATGGCGGCCAATAATATTGTGCTAATAAGTTTAATTGTGGCGGGCTGTGTATATTTTGGTTTTGTTCCGTTTATGACAGTTTATTTGATTGCCCTGTCCGTTTCTGGTGGTTTGGGCATTATTTTGTTCACTATTCAGCATAACTTTGAAGATTCGTATGCGGTGGGTGATGATGTATGGGATTACAATACGGCCGCTATTGAAGGCACCAGCTATTTTGATTTACCGCGCATCTTGCATTGGTTTACCGCTGATATTGGTTATCACCACGTGCATCATTTATCAGCTCGAATTCCTAATTATAAGCTTAGGGAATGTCATGAAGAGTATGTGGATTTATTTAAAGACGTACCGACGATTAGATTAAAAGATGTGTTTAAATCCTTTCAGTACATTTTATGGGATGAAGCCAGTGGTCGTATGATTACGGTTGAACAATTTCACCAGCAATATGCTCAACCGACCCCTAGCGAAACCTAAGATTAGGTTTTGCTACTTTTCTTCTTCGGTGTAATCTCTTAATTCATGAAAGCGTTGCAAAACCGTTTGCATCGCTTCCATTTTCTTAACTAATTCCGTTAATTTAATCTCAAATGTCTGATCGTCCATTTCAGGAAGGGTTTTAAAGTCTTTGTCGAGTTCTTCAACATAGGGTAAAAAGCGATTACCTTTGGCTTTAAATGGAGCATTCTCTGGGAAAATAGATTGGAACTTAGCCATATTAGTTTTGGTTAGGTCTTCTAGAATTTCATCGGCCTGTAAAGCAAACGGAATAATGGCTTTAAGTGCTTCTTCAATACGTAGATGTAACTGGTTGTCGCTCATGGTCGGCCTGTGGGCAATTTAAATCCCTCAGTTTACTGGATTTAATGAGAAAGATAAAAAGCCAAGTTGTCTTGGCTTAATTGTATTTATTCGTTAATGATTTCGAAGGTAAGTCCGCTTTTATCAATTAGCCTTTGAATTAAGTCATCTTGATAAATAGTGGCAGGGGTCCAAAAGCCGCCGGATTTATCCTGTTTTGAAATATTCGCTAAACACACGGCTGCTTGGCCTAACATTTTGGCGGTGCAGCCGTAACCCGGGTCGCGATCCCCTGTGACTTTCACACTGAGTTTTTTACCGCTTTGAGTTTTACCCACAAAGCGATATTCAAAACCGCCTTTCAGTTGTTCTTCTGGGGTTGGGCCTTCACCGGGCTTTGGCAGGATGAATTTTTCTAATATCCAGCGAGTAGGGCCAATTGCAGCCATCACCATGAATACACCTAGCCCCCACCCCATGTTGCGTGCACGGCTTTTGCCTTTACCGCCGCGGCCCATGAGCATGGCTTCGCTGTAGGCAAAATCGTCACCGTATGCATTGCCTGATAGTGCGTTTGAGCGGTGCACAACCCGTGTATTAATGGCCGCCATTACAAACGGCCCTAGCCATTGCTGGAAGTCTTCGTCATAAATGGCACCGTTCACGTTAACTTGGCGGCGTGTAAATCCATGGCCGCTAGGGCAAACGCTATAAGGATTTTTTAGTTCTTTTCTTAGGGCGGAGTCTTTAGCGGCTTCTTTGACGATATTCACCATGCTAGCAACGGTGCCGCCACTGGCACCGCCTTTTAATTTAGCTACACCCAGTTTAACTTCAGTACAAGGTTCGCCGAATTTGGCTTGTGCCTGTTGCTGTAAAAAATAGACACCCAAGTCAGAAGGGATGGAGTCAAAGCCACTGCAATGAACAATACGCGCTCCCTTTTGTTTGGCGGTGGTTTCATATTTATCTACCATGCGCTTGTACCATTGTACCTCACCGGTTAGGTCACAATAATCAACACCGTTTTCGACACAGGCTTTTACTAAGGGTTCGCCGTATAAAGCATAAGGGCCAACGGTAGAAATAATCACCTTGGTTTGTTTTACCATGGCTTCTAGTTGCTGAGGGTCGGCGGCATCGGCAATGATGTGTGGAATGTTGTGGGCCTGATGCGCATCTTTTAAGGCGTTTAATTTGGTTTCGCTGCGCCCAGCCATAGCCCAAGTGACACCTTGGCTGTCGGGGTATTGTTCCATCATATAAGCGGTGAGTATGTTGCCAACAAAGCTGGTGGCACCAAATAGAATGATGTCGTATTGAGGGGTGCCCATAGAGACCTCGAGTATGAGAATGTTGTTATTTTAATTTAGCAACAATACTGACTAACTAAAGGCCAATTGCAACCCATTTTATGCTTAAAAAGTAAACATTAATTGTGTTTTAGTGAATTGTTAGAATTTCATAACTTAGGCCAGACGCTAATTTACAGTTATCTTCGGCGTACAGCCCTAGTAATGCTTGAGTTAATGGACTCATAGGGGACACAACCTGAATCGTACGTGCCCCTAGCTGTATGTGGTTGCCACCACCACAAGGTGCTAAAAATACGCAAAGTGGTTGATTAGTCTGAGTATTCAATAGCTCAACGACGGCCCCTAGATAGATAGGGTCATCTTCACAATAGCTTTTAACCTTCATATGATGGAATTGGCTAATTTGATCTTGGAGTTCCTCGATGCGCTTTGCTTGTCCTTCAGCGAGGTAAGCGTGCTCAAGTCCCAAAGTATCATACTGTGTTTCTGCTTTGCTTTGATCATGGGTTGCCCCTTTATGGGCTTCTTCAGCGGCGGCCGTGGCGTGGCTTAAGGATTCGG
The DNA here is from genome assembly GCF_040371755.1 of Oceaniserpentilla sp. 4NH20-0058. Lineage (NCBI taxonomy): Bacteria > Pseudomonadati > Pseudomonadota > Gammaproteobacteria > Oceanospirillales > Oceanospirillaceae > Oceaniserpentilla > Oceaniserpentilla sp. 4NH20-0058. Next base: position 96,764 of record NZ_BAABWE010000010.1, on the reverse strand, counting down.
TTAGCTGTTGTATGATCTGTGCGATTAACTGCGTTTTATCCATGAGCAAATTTTATGATAGTAAAGATGACATATTAGCGCATGTTGCAAAAACAAGGGAGTTTTCTTAGCGCAAAACCAATCCGCAATACGTCACCTTAAAAATAACACCAGAGCACCAAAGTTAGGGCAGACCCTGAGCATTTACTTTTTGTGATCATGATTACCGATGCTCTGTTGTGCCCAATACCTTTTTTGATTAAGCAGATACACAGATAGTGGGTCTACAACGGGTTAAAAGAGGCGCAATGGTGCTCATAGGTAAGGCATCCTGTATGATGTGACATCCGAGCGAAGTAGGTCTAGCTTGATGGTTTCATACACATGAGCGACAAGAGTATGTGTTTGCTGAAGAATAAATTGCAAAATGAATCAAAATGCTGAAATAACAATTGGGCTTGGGCACATTGAACCTAAACAAGGGTTTAATATTTGTGTGTATATTGCTAATCGCCCGCCCATGGAACCCTATGATCTTCTTGATCATATGTCGCCTATGGGTGCAGGAGAGATAGCCTCTATTGCCGCTTTTACAGGGAACCATTGGCGTAAAATTTTTAATGTCTATGCCAAACTTATGTATGAGTTTACTCAGCAAGCGACGAGTTCAACTGGCCTTAAATTAACCAATCTTGAGCCCGTTAAACCCATCCAAAAAGCAGTTAGTTGGCAGGCCTATCGTGATGAAACATTACTACAAATTGGTTCGCAAACTGCACTGTTGTTTACGCCTCCAAATCTTAGCGCCAAACATACTCTGCATATCATTATGGGAAAAGGCCACGGCGAGGCTTTAGGCTTTCCAATAGACCCTGTTCATGTCATATCCAATGAGCACAGTGATTTTGCGTGTTATACACAAGAGGGGGTCATTGTGTGTCCTTATTTTGATTATCGGCAATTAAGTAACATTAAAATTACGGCTTTAGCGGGCATTATGTTGAACGTGATCAAGCAAAAACAATTAGGGGAGAAATAGTTAATGACGTTATGGGTAGTCCTTGGAGTTTTAGTGAGTTTGGCCGTGATAGTGGTGTTAAGACCGCTTTGGATCATGAACTACTTAGCCCCAAGAGGGCACTGTAAGCGTATTAAAGACCTGCCATACGCCCGTGATAGTCGGCATAATCTAGATATCTATGTACCCAAACAGCCTAATAGCCAAGACATCATCGTTTTTATTCATGGCGGCGCTTGGGATACAGGGCATAAAAACGAATACCAGTTTGCAGGTTTAGCTTTATCTGAAATGGGCTATACCACAGTAGTGCCTAATTATCGTTTGTATCCAGAAGTACGATTCCCCCAGTTTATCGATGATGTGGCTATTGCCATTGCCAGCTTACCTAAACACTTTACAGCACAAGGAATTAGCCAAAATCAACCTTTGAATATCATTTTAATGGGGCATAGTGCAGGGGCGCACACGGCGGCTATGTTAACCAGTGACCCTCAATATTTAAAACAAGCCGGCGCCAATGTGTCGATTAAAGCCACAATCGGTTTAGCAGGCCCTTATGACTTACCCTTAGATGACCCGCTAGTAGTGGGTAAGTTTGACGGCGTAAATTTACATGACATTAGCGAAGCACACATTGATATTGGCCATGAACATAATGCCCATGAAGCCAACCCAATAAATCTTGCCCATGGCAATATGCCGCCAGTTTGCTTGATTCATGGAGAAGCAGACGAAACCGTTGGGCCATACCACTCAGAGCGGTTCAGTAAAGTACTTAAACGATTACAGGTGCCATGTGAACACATCACCTATACTGGCACTAATCACCGCTATTTGGTGGGTGGCTTATCGATATTTGGTCGTTTCCTCAACCCTGTATTTAAAGATGTAAAAGCATTTATACAAGGGTTACAACATTTGAATGATTAGGCTGATAACAGGATCATCTAATGACGTTTATTATCAAGCCAATACCCGTTAAACTTTAACTCAGTCAAAAGCATCATTAAGGATAACAACATGCTCACCATGCTTGCGAATCTGTTTAAAATTTTAAACAGTGACTCGTCACCAGCCCAAATTGCATTAGGGTTTGCCTTTGCTTTGTTTATCGGTTTAACCCCATTTTTCAGTCTGCATAATTTTTTAATTTTATTTTTGGTATTTGTGATTCGTGTGAACCTTGGTGGGTTCTTTTTAGCCAGTGCAGTATTTACATTATTAGCTTATTTATTGGATCCAGTGTCCGTTGAAATAGGCGAGCAATTACTGAGTCACCCAGAACTAATTGACACATGGACACAGTTATATCAAAGCGACATGTGGCGCGGATTCAAATTTAATCACACGTTATTAATAGGCAGTGTGGTGCTTGCAAGTATTTTATTTTTACCCGTATTTATTATTTTTACCGTATTGATTCGGATGTACCGCATAAAACTTATGGCATGGTTTGAAAAACTAAAAATCGTTAAATTTATAAAAGCCAGTAAGTTCTATCAAGCATACGAAAGATTAGGAGCCTAACATGACAAAATGGATTCGTTGGTCAGGCCTGTTTGGCTTTATAATTGTTGTGACACTGATTGCTTGTTTTTGGTTGTTTGCAGCAGGCCCATTAACTAAGCTTGCCATAGAAAAATTTGGTACAGATGCGCTGGGCGCAAAAGTGGACGTGGCTGATGTTAAGTATGGTCTAAATCCGTTAACTATTACCATAACAGGTGTTCAATTAACGGATAAAGACGCTCCGATGGAAAACATTATGAGCTTTGATTCAGCGGTTGCGAATATTGAACCATTCCCACTGTTATTAGGTAAAGCGATTATTCCTGAGCTAACGCTGGATGGTGTGGCAACCGGTACGCAACGTAATGTTTCCGGAGCCATTGCGCAATCCCAGACAAAAGATGATGAGCAAGAACAACCAAGCACTGAGAGTAAACCCAATGAGCAATCAGAGAAAACAGTAGAAACACCTTCCTCAAATACCTTACCTAGTGCCGATGAAATTCTTGCAAGAGAGACTTTACTTACAGAACAGCGTGGTAAAGCGTTTGAAGACGCTTATCAGTATCATGGCAAAACCATCGAAGATGCAGTTGCAAAACTACCGGATGATAAAGCCTTAAAAAGTTATGAGACTCGATTAAACGCCATTTTAAAAGGCAAGTTTAAAGACATAGACGATTTTAAGCAGCGCAAAAAAGAGTTAGATGCTTTAAAAGCCCAATTTAAACAAGATAAACAAGCAATAAAAGACGCAAAACAAGCGATAAGTGACGGCAAAAGCGACCTAAAAAGCAAATTTAAAGGTTTGAAAAGTGCACCGGGTGAAGACTTTAATAATATTAAATCGAAGTACACATTAGATGGTGCTGGAGCCAGTAATTTAACCGCCTTATTATTTGGTGAAGATGCTGGAGGATATGCTGAAACCACATTAGAGTATTATGAAAAAGTACGCCCACTACTAATAGATGAAGAAGCCAAAGCAGAAAAACAAGCCCTAAAAGAAAAGCGCTTAGATGGACGATTTATTCACTTTGAAACCGACCGTCCACAACCAGACTTTTGGGTTAAAACCTTACGTTTCACCATGGATCTGCCTGCGGTAAATGAACAAACTGGCTCTTTAGGGCAAATGGCAGTGGAAGTATTGGATATTACTCATCAGCAGAATGTGATTAAACGTCCAACGGTAATCAACGCTAATGGCGTAAATTTAACTACCATTGAGTCCATTGAATTTAAAGCCGTGATTGATCATAGAAAAAAACCGGGCAAAGACAGCTTCACGTTAGTGGTGGATGACTGGAAAGTTCGAGAGGCCAAACTAGGCCTAGCTGGCTTGGTATTAGATTCAAGTTTATTAGATGTTAATGCTCAAGGGCAGTTAATAAAAGGTGAGATGGATATAACAGGTACTGCTGTGTTTAATCGCTCTCAGTTTAGTAGTAAAGATCGTACTGTATTGGCTAAAGAATTAGTTGGCGCATTAAAAACGATAAATACGTTTGATGTGAACGCCACAGCAAAAGGTAAATTTAGCGGCCCCAAAGTAAGTATAAACAGTGACTTAGATAGACAATTAAGTGATGCTTTTAATGCACGTATCAAACAAAGACAAAAAGAGCTGGAAGAATCACTTAAAAGAAAGCTTGAAAAGAAACTGCTTAGTTTTGCAGGGGATTACCAAGACAAGCTGAAAGAGCTTGATCTCACAGAGGGCAGTCTTTCTGATGCAGGTAAAAAACTTGAAAGCTTAGCTAAGTCTGAAATATCCAGCTATGAAGATCAGCTTAAAGCAGAAGCAAAAGCGAAAGCAGATAAAGAAAAAGCCGCAGCGAAAGCTAAATTAGAAGCAGAAAAAGCCAAAGCAAAAGCTAAGGCGGATGCAGAAAAAGCCAAGGCCAAAGCCAAAGCCGATGCTGAAAAAGCAAAAGCGAAAGCGAAGGCCGACAAAGAGAAAAAAGAATTAGAGAGAAAAGCCAAAGAAAAACTGAAAAAGCTATTTTAAATATAGGTTTAAAAATGCCCGCTAATAAAGTGGGCATTTTTTTAGCGGATAAGCTTTATTCTAATTAATGGTATTTCATGTTACCTCTTATTTATCACCCTAATTACTCTTGCGACTTTCCGGAAAACCACCGTTTTGTAATGAGCAAGTTTGTGCGCTTATATGATTATGTGGTTTCAAGTGGGCTGGTTTCACACGATAATTCAAATGTATTTGTGCCAGAAAAAGCCAGTATTCAGGATCTATCGCTCGTTCATGACAAACAATATTTAACTGAACTTGCAAATAACACTATGGAGCCTAGAGCTTGGCGACGTATTGGATTACCTTGGAGTGAGGGGTTAATTGAACGCACATTTACTGCGCCAAATGGCACATTGTTGGCGGCCCGTTTAGCATTGAAATTTGGTATGTCCAGTCATTTAGCGGGCGGAACACACCATGCACACAAGGATTTTGGTTCTGGTTTTTGCTTAATTAATGATTTAGCTTACACAGCAGTAAAACTGCTAGATAATAAAGAAGTGAGCAGTGTTTTAATTTTTGATTGTGATGTGCACCAAGGTGATGGTACAGCCGCAATGCTGAAAAACATAGACGGCGCATTCACTTGTTCAATTCATTGTGAGAAAAACTTTCCGTTTCGTAAACACAAAAGTAATTTAGATGTGGGTTTAGATAAGCACACCGAAGATGATCTGTATTTACAGGTAGTATCGTCCACTCTGGATTCATTACTAAATAAGCTTAGCCCTGACCTTGTTATATATGATGCTGGAGTCGATATCTGGCAACATGATGAGCTTGGTCACTTAGATATAACACTGCAAGGTATGCAAAATAGGGATGAACGTGTTTTAACTGCGTGCCTATCACGACATATCCCCGTCGTTACCGTAATTGGCGGTGGTTATGATAAGGATCATCAACGGTTAGCTCAACGCCATGGTCAAGTAGTCGAAGTAGCATCAGGGCTGTACCATCAATTTTTTTGAATGGTTAATACATGCACTATTAAATTTCTATTAATCTATTATACTTAATATTATGCATGTACATGTAATGCAACAGTAAACACCTTATTAAAAAAGCATGTGTTAGGGGGGAATAATGAGCATCAGCCATTGCTATAACTTAAAGCTGCGACAAGCAAGCCGTGTTTTAACTAGCCATTATGATGCCTATTTGCGGGATGATGGTCTAACCGTCACCCAGTTTTCGATACTACGCTCCTTGTGGTACCTGAAAAGTACTTCGCAAAAAGACTTACAGGAAGTGCTAGTACTTCAACAAACAACCCTTACACGCAATTTAAAACCATTACTTAGAGATGGTTATATTCAAATCACCCCTTCAGCGGCGGATGGGCGAATTAAGCTAGTATCGTTAACAGATACGGGCAAAACACTGTTCCAAAGCTCTCGAAAGAAATGGAAAAAAGCCCAAGAAAGCCTTTCAAATCAGTTAGGTAGCCAATTAAGTGAACAGTTGATATCCGTGGCTGACGCGATCATAGCATTAGATTAAATATAAAATGGTTGAAATCAGCCATAATATATTGTTAGATGATATTTATATGTAATTACATGTAAATATAGGCATGTAATTAATTTAATCGGCATGTTTTTTTTGAATAATACATGTATATACATTAATTGGATGAGGATACCAATATGAATGACAATGTAGATAAGTCTTGGAAATTGCTTGGTGTGAGGCGGCCGTGGCTTGTGGTACTCATGGGCTTACTATTGATGGCGGCTTTAATGAGTGGTATCGGGAAAATTTATAAAGATACCAGTTCAGATGCGTTTTTATCTGCGGATAATCCCGCCTTGTTGTATAAAAATAAAGTGCGAGAAATATTTGGGTTAAGTGACCCCATGGTCATTGCCATTAAAGACGCTTCAAATGATGGTGTATACAACACAACTACATTGAATTTAGTTGCTAACCTGACTGAGCAATTTAATAACTTAGAATGGGTAAATGCAGAGCGCACAATCAGTCTGGCCACTGAAAATAATATAGTGGGCTCTTCTAGTGGGTTAGAAGTCACCCCCTTTATGGAACTGCTTGAAGATGGCAGCCCCAGTGATATCCGTGAAGCGATTCAAGACTTCCCTTTATATGATGGCATGTTGGTATCAAAAGATGGAGCCATGACGGTTATCGTATTAGAAGTTTATAACGACACAATGGCCGAAGCCACATATGAAGCCGTCATAGATATTACGAAAAAAGTATCTAAGCCCGTTGATGTCACATTTCACGTTGCAGGAGAAGGCGCCGTACTGGGTTTCTTAGGTCATTATATAGATCGCGACGCCAGCAGATTAAATCCATTGGCAGGCCTTATTATCACCATCATGTTGATCGTTGCGTTTCGTCGTTTATTGCCAGCGTTATTAGGAAACGTGGTGATTGCGGCTTCAGTATTGATGACAGTTGGATTCATGGCATACAGCGGTGTACCGTTTTTTGTTATTACTAATGCCATGCCTGTCATTTTAATAGGAATGGCTGTGGCGGATTCTATTCACATTTTGAGCCATTATTATGAGTGTCAGGCTCGTCATCCCTCTTGGTCTTTGAAGCAGTGTATTAGTGAGTCTGTAAACGTCATGTTTCGTCCGGTCACTCTTACAACATTGACCACGATTGCAGGCTTTTTAGGTTTGTATGTCTCTGCTTATATGCCTCCGTTTCAATATTTTGGGCTATTCACTGGGTTTGGAGTGATGGTCGCTTGGGTATACTCCATTTTTTTATTGCCTGCATTAATCACCTTAATGAAACCAAAAGTCAGCAAGCGTTGGGTTAAATTAGAAAGTGAAAGTAAGAGTGATTTATTTTCTAATGTTATTTCTGCATTCGGTAATATGGCCACGTCGAAACCTAAGGTCACTGTGTCAGTTTTTGCGATCATCCTTGTAGGGGGAAGTATTCTTGCCACTCAGTTAAGAGTAAATGAAAATCGTATTAATACATTTCATAAAGATGAAGCCATTTATAAAGCCGATACAGCAATTAATGCACACCTAGAGGGAACTAATATAATTGATATTGTAATTAGCACTCCATCAGAAGAGGGTATTTTTGAGCCTGCCGTGTTAGCCAAAATGGCTGATTTACAAAAATACGCAGAATCACTTGAGTATGTTAACGGCTCCACATCAGTTGCTGATTATTTAATGCAGATGAATAAGTCCTTGAACGAAGGAAACGCCTCTTTTTATTCTATTCCGCAAAATAAAGAGCTCGTGGCTCAATATTTTTTACTCTACAGTGCCAGTGGTAATCCAACGGATTTTGAAGAAGAGGTTGACTACGATTATCGCTTAGCAAATATTCGCTTAAATTTGGATACCTCAGAATTTGTTAAAACCAAACCCATTATCGAATCCCTGCAAACGTACATTGACCAGTCTTTTGATTCTGAGCTAGCAACAGCCAGTTTGAGTGGGCGAGTTAATGTAAATTATCACTGGATTAAAGACCTTGGGCCAAGTCACTTTATAGGCGTACTGATTTCATTGATTTGTGTATGCCTTGTATCTGCCGTTCTATTTCGCTCTTTGTCGGCAGGCCTCATGGCAACAGCACCCGTCGTATGCTCTATTTTAGTGGTGTATTCAGCCATGGTTATTTTAAATATTGATTTGGGTATTGGTACATCTATGTTTGCCAGTGTTGCCATTGGCTTGGGGATTGATTTTGCGATTCATACACTAGAGCGTATGAAAACATTAGTAGAAGATGGCACGGTGAATATTCAAGAAATGTTCACCGAATTATACCGCTCAACTGGTCGAGCCTTATTGTTTAACTATCTAGCCATCGCATTTGGTTTTGGTGTGCTGATGACCTCTAAAGTGGTGCCACTCACACACTTTGGCACCATTGTGGTGTTATCTGTCACTATGAGTTTTATCGCCGCGATGACGTTACTACCGGCCTTGGTCATGTTATTAAAACCTAAGTTTATTTTTACAAATAAATCCCATGAAATAGTGCAAGGCGTTTCACCAAAAATAACCAGTGGCAGGGCCGCTAGTGTGTTACTACCAGTCATGGCACTGGGCGCGTTATTAACCTTAGGTTTGACGGTAACTGATGTTCAAGCCATGGATAAAACGGATGCATTAGAAGTGGTGAATCATATTAATAGCGTTGATGACGGATTACAGGTAACAAGTAATCTATCTATGCTTTTAGTGGATAAACGCGGTAAAGAACGAAATAGAGAAACCATTAGTTATCGAAAATACTTTGGTGATGAAAAGAAAACTGTCTTTTTTTATACGTTACCAGCTAATTTGAAGGGAACCGGTTTCCTCACGTTCGATTACCCAGACCCAAAAGTAGACGATGATCAATGGCTGTATTTACCTGCGTTACGTAAAGTACGCCGTATATCTTCATCAGACAGAGGTGATTATTTTATGGGAACGGATCTTACTTACGAAGACATCAAACAAAGTGATCGTTTAGAGATTCAAGATTATGACTTTGAGCTGAAAGGTAAAGAACCTGTTGAAGTGGATAATCAAATTATTCAAACCCATGTATTACAAGCCACACCAAAAAATAAGGATATAGCCAAAGAACTTGGTTACGGGAAATTATTGATTCGCGTGAACCCTGAAAACTGGGTTGTGGTTAAAACCGATTATTGGAACCCAAAAGGCAAACACTTAAAAACAGCCATAACTTCTGATATTCGAAAAATAGATGGCATTTGGACCAGACATATAAGACAAGTAAAAAACCATCTGACGGGACACCAGTCAACGTTTGTATTTTCAAATGTGGATTATAAAAAGACAATTCCTGACCGCCTATTTTCAAAGCGTGCCTTAGTACAAGGTATTTAAATTAAAGGTAATTTGGCCGGCTCGTGTGGGCAGGCCACCTTTTAATCTTTTTATGTTAGATATGAAATAGCAGGAATTGACAACATGTTGTTACAATTATCAAATTTTAAAATAAACTTGTTATCTGTTGTTTTGATCATACACAGTGGTTTATCTCATAGTGATTTATTAACCGATATCGAATCAGAGATTTCCTACAGTGAACCCCAAAAAAGTGTGACAAAATCAGATGTAAAACTAAAAATGGAGTGGAGTCAAAGCCTAGAAAATGGCATTAATATAAAAGTGATACCTCAGCTTTTATTTGATTATGACTCTAAGTTAGATGGCTCTTCACTCAATCGTTACGAAAGAACCGATAATTATGCTCGCTTAAATGGCCCAGCCTACGAAGATAAAAATCATCGCCTAGAGCTGCTAGAGGCGTATGGGGGTTTATGGCTGGGCAATACCTCAATTCGTTTAGGTAAGCAGCAAGTGGTGTGGGGGCAAGCGGATGGACTTAAAGTATTGGATGTTATTAATCCACAAAATTATCGTGAGTTTAACCTCCCAGACTTTGAAGACTCCAGAATTCCAACATGGATGCTGAATTTGCAGCATGCCATTGGCGAAGATGCAACGCTACAGCTTCTGGTTATTCCTGATTTAACGTTCAACGAATTGGCTGATTCAGGCTCTCAGTTTGCTATTACTTCTAAAGAAATGGTGCCTCAGCCTGTACCAAGCGTACCGGTTCAATTGGTGGATACGCAACGCCCTAGTAATGAGGCAGAAATAGGACTGCGCTGGTCCGCTTTTATTGATGGCTGGGATGTAACGGCTAACTACTTCAATTATTACCAAGATACACCAGTTGTATACCGAGATTTAATCGGTTCAACGGTTTGGGTAACCCCTACCTATGAAAAAAGTCAATTAGCAGGTTTTTCTGCTAATACAGCTATGGGGAACTGGGTCTGGAAAATTGAAATGGGTTTTATTAAAGACAATTACTTTTTACAAAATGATATTTCAAATTCAGGTATACAAAAAAGTGATGAGTTAGCTTCTGTTTTTGCGTTTGATTATCACGGTTTTTCTGATCTTATGGTGAGCTATCAGTTTTTCAATAGTACGATTTTAGATTATAAAAATAGCGTGGTGCGTGAAAAAAATAGTACTAAGCATACGTTACTATTCAGAAAAAATGCATGGAATGAAACCCTAGAACTTAAGCTTTTCATGTTATTAAACTCTGATTATAACGATGGGCAAGCTCGGTTTAAAACTACTTATAAAGTTAGCGATAACTGGTCAGTTTTTTCTGGAGTAGATTATTTTTATGGTGATGAGCACGGTCCGTTTGGACAATTTAAGCAGGCCAGTCGTGTAAATCTAGGTTGGCAAGTGACATTTTGATTCAATCAAATGGCTGTACAGGAGATAAACATGAATATGATGACACTATTACGTCTTAAAAATCGTTACTTGGGTAAATTATTACCAAATTTTGTGGCCCAACAAAATGCTCGTATATTTTTATCACCAAGAAAATTTTTAATGAAAGAATGGGAAGAATTAGCTGAAAAATCAGGTACGCGAATGTCGTTTGCAAAAAAATTAAGTGCTATTCGTTGGGGGAGCTCGGACAAACGTATTTTACTCATGCATGGTTGGGAGGGGCGAGCAACACAAATGTACAGCGTGGCTGCCCCATTGGTTGAACAAGGGTATGAAGTGATCGCCATAGATGGCCCAAAACATGGTCAATCAAAAGGTGAGAAGGCAAATCCGGTGGAGTTTGCCAATGCAATTATTGATGCGGACAAAGCGTTTGGACCCTTTCATGGTGCGATTGGACACTCAATGGGAGCCTGCGCACTGGCTATGGCTTATGAAAGAGGAACTAATCTTGGTCGGTATACATTGGTTGCATCCCCTGCGTGTGTACATGATGTTTTAAAGGGATTTGCATGGTTTATGGGGTTATCTTCAGGTGTGACATCAAAATTTATTGAGCAAATCGAAAGCATAGTGGGCCGCCGCTCTAAAGATTTAGATGTAGGAAGAATGCTTAAATTTCATAATCAAGAGAAACTATTAATACACGCTAAAGATGATTTAGAAATTCCTTATCATTCAATGGCCCATATTAGAGATCAACTTAAAAATGTAAGGTCTATTTCACCAGAAGGGTTAGGACATAGAAAAATTATGCGCGACAAAGACACTATTCAAAAAATTGTAGCGTTTATGTCGCAAGTGGCATCAACGGATACTTCCGTTAATATTTAAGGGTATTCTTCGCGCTTGTACCTACACGTTATGCGCAAGTGCGACCATTAAAATAACGCTTGCTGCGGCGAAATTAACTCAACACGATCACCGACTGTAAAGTCACCACCTCTGATCACTTTACAGCACAGGCCGCCGTATCCCATCATTGCGGCGATAGCACCTTTGCCTAATGCCTGCTCCATACGTGTACAAGGGTGGCATAATGCACCAGCTTGAAATATGGCCTCACCAATTTGAAAATTTTGATAACGCAGTGCATTCAAATTAATATTCTTAACCACTATGTTGCGCCTAAGTAATTCAGGAGGCACTATTTTGCCGCCTAAATAATGGGAGATCTGAGCAATAAACTCTTCGCTAATGATAGTGACTTGTCGGCCAGACCCCGGTGTTTTCCCCATTCGATGATCCCCTTGCAGACCTTTTCCTTCTATTGCCTGACAACGTTGCAGTGATTGCATCGGCTCTTTACGAGCAGGACGTACTCCAACCCAAGTAAGTTCACCAGCAGGTAAACTTTTAATGTAACGAGAAAATAATTGGCTTTGACTGTTCATTGCTTGAGTTCTTTAAGAATTATTTTGAAAGATCAATACTGTGTTTACGGATTCCACCCACCTGTTTATGTTAAGGGTTAACCAAAATGCATAGGTTCTGATTCAATGCCGACTGATTTTAGCCAATCAGTAATAGCAAGGCCTGTCCCCATGTTCCAACCGCGAAGATTCTCACGTGCCACAAACTTATAGTCATCTAATTCGTGGTTTAATTTAACCGTACCTACCGCTTTAATATAGTAAGCCATGATGATCTGGTTTTGCTGTGGAAAAGCATATAAACCAATAAACTGTGTATCAATGGCGGTCAAACCTAGCTCTTCCATGGTTTCACGTTCTGCACATTCCTTTGGATCTTCATTTTCTTCTAGAAAGCCCGTAATAATCGAATAAAAGCGTTTAGGCCAGCTTACATTATGAGCCATGATCACGCCGTCATCGGTTTCAACCAGCATGGCAACCACAGGGGTAGGGTTATTGAAATGAATAAAACCACAAGCAGTATCAGGGCAAGCTTTACGAATTTTATCTTCAATTAACGCATCGATTAACGCTTCAGCACATTGTGGACAAAACTTCATAATCAGAATCCTTTATTTATCTAAAAAGCTGCGCCATAGTACCTCAAAATAAAACAAATCATAACGAGTTGATGGCTAATGGATTTACAACTAAGCGGTAAAACAGTGTTTGTCAGTGGTAGCAACCGTGGTACAGGGCGAGTCATGGCCCAAACATTAATCGAACAAGGGGCGCAAGTGGTGGTGCATGGCCCCACACAGGAAACCGCCCAAGAGGCAGGGGAATCACTACAAGCATTTGGCGCAGTATGGGGGGACTTAAGTGACGAGCAAGGCACTCAACAAGTGATTGAGCAATGCCAGCATTTAATGGGTGCCCCCGATATATTAATTAATAACTATGGCACCGCTGCAAAAGGCAAGTGGGGGGCATTATCTTCCGCCCAATGGTTAGAATCTTACGAGCATAATGTGCTCAGTGGTGTGCGCTTAATTGAAGGGTTTCTGCCCGAAATGAAAAGCAAAGGCTGGGGGCGCATTATTCAGCTGGGCACCATGGGCAATAAACAACCCAATGACATCATGCCGCAATATTACGCCGCTAAAGGGGCGCAAGTGAATATGACGGTTAGCCTCAGTAAAGCCTTAACAGGCACAGGCATTACCGTGAATACCATCTCACCGGGGTTAATTCATACACCAGAATTAGAAGCGTGGTTGCGCGCAAAAGCCAAAAAACACAACTGGGGGGACGATTGGGCTGAAATACAGCGCCAGTTTGTGCAACAGGAATTCCCCAACCCCTGTGAGCGCATCGCCACCATGGAAGACGTGGCCAATCTCGTCACGTTTATCGCCAGCCCAAAGGCCAATTACATTAACGGCCAAAATATTGTGATTGATGGCGGTGGTTTGGGTAGCGTGTAAGCGATTGGCTTTAGTCATTTGATTAGAGGCTTACAATTCAATGTTGAAAAAATCATTCACACAACGGAGAGAAAATGATTCATCTAGTATGTGGGCCAATGGGCGCAGGGAAAACCACCTATGCAAAGCAGCTTGCCAAAGAACAAAATGCGATATGCTTTTCAGAGGATGAGTGGCTTGCAAAGCTATTTGTTCCTGACGCGCCAGAAGGTTTGCTACAACAGCCTATGCAGGTAGTTGGAGCATGGGCCGCAGAAAAATATCTACGTTGCCGTGGCCAAATCTGGTTGGTTTGCCAGCAGCTTCTTGAAAATAATATTAACATTGTTCTGGATGGTGCTGCCGCAAATAAAGAACAGAGAGATTTAATTAGGCAAAAAGCTAAAGATTCAAATGTTGAATTTAAATTGCATTATGTTACGTCTTCAATGGAGGTACGTCATAAACGAGTTTTCCAACGTAATAAAGAACAAGGTGAAACATATTCTTTAGAAGTGACACCAGCAATGTTTGAGCATACCGAACAATTCTTTGAGCCGCCGGTGGGTAATGAACTAAATGAAGTTAAAATTATTGAAACGTAAAACACTTTAAATATCCCCATCACGCATACTACATATATCACGTAATTGGTTATATCTTGCCTGTGAGTCAAAGTGTCTTTATGCAGTTCAAGCCTTGATATTAAATAGCGTAGATTAACAAGATAGGAAGGAAAATAGCTCAATGGGGCTGCGGTGTGAAATAATTAACACAAATACTTAATTGCTATTTAGTTTGAATAATAGCGTTATTTATTTTACACCGGCCGTTTTATTCGGGCTTAATCTAAGAGACCTTAAACTGACTAACGAGTTTTTTTAACTCATAACTGAGGCTTTCAAGTTTTTGGCTAGACACTGAAATCTCAGATATATTCTGGGTTGACTGGTTAGAAGTATCCTGAATATTGACAATATTCTGGCTAATCTCATTAGCAACGGCTGTTTGTTCCTCAGATGCGGCGGCTATTTTTATATTCATATCTGAAATAGTGCCGATCATTTCGGCAATATTACTTAATGAGTTGCCAGCTTCGGTGATATTATCAACTGAGCTACCCACACTGGTACGGTTTTCTTCCATCGTTGTAACGGCTTTATCCGTCGCAGATTGTAATGCCACAATTAAGCTTTCTATCTCAGTGGCTGAGTCTTGTGTACGCTGAGCAAGTGTACGCACTTCATCTGCTACAACTGCAAACCCGCGTCCTTGTTCGCCAGCTCGGGCGGCTTCAATGGCCGCATTTAATGCAAGCAAGTTGGTTTGCTCAGCAACCCCTTTTATTACATCCAGTACAGTACCAATATTCTCACTATCAGATTTTACTTTATTAATTGTATTGGTGGACTCTTCAACTTCATCGGATAAGGTTCGAATACCTTGAATAGCCTGATCAACCGTACTTCTACCTTGTTGTGCTTCTGCATTAGCCCCCTTGGTTGAGTCTGAAGCACTTTCAGCCGATTGAGCCACATCTTGAGAAGTGGCAGCCATTTGAGTAATAGCCGATGCGACAGTATGGGTTTCATCATTTTGAGTTTGAATGGCTTTTTCAGTTTTTTGAGTCGCCAGAGCCGTGTTTTTGGCTTCTTCTGATAATTCATCAGTGGCATTCGCAATTAATTTAATCATTTGGCTTTGCTTATCAATGAAAGCGTTAAAATTTTGGGCCATTTGACCAATTTCATCTTGGGTATGTATGTCGACCCTTAATGTTAAATCCCCTTGACCTTGAGCCATATCGTTTAAAATAGCATTGGTTGCGTTAATAGGTTTGAGGATTCCCCGTATAATAGAAAACGCAATGAATAAACTTGCCAAAATAGCCAAGCCCGTGCCAAGTATGCTGGAGTTAATTGCTATGGCAGAGCTGGCTTCTTGGGCGGCACTACGTGATTCAATAAGTGCTTTTTCTTCTTTTATTATTTCATTCAGTTTTCCGCGCAAAGCGTCCATTATGGATTTGCCTTGGCCATTTTTCATGAGTGTCGCAATATCTTCGATTGAAGTTTTAAATTGGTTGGTCTTACGGCGCGCTTCTATTTCTGGGTTCGCAGCTTTTTCTAACCACGCATTAACTCTTTGCTGCACAACATCTAAATCAGACTGACTGATACTACCTTGCTGAACAAATTGAGATAAAGAACCTAGATGCTTGGTTAAATTTTCTTCACCCGAGATATATGGCTCTAAGGATTCCTCTTTCCCTGTTAGTAAAAAGCCACGTTGACCAGTTTCCATGTTAACTAACGCAAGAGTTACCTGTGTAACTAGGTGTGAAGCGGTGGGGTTGTTTGATAATTTCGTTTCAAGTTGAGCGAGTGCAGCACGAATACTATCAAAAATTTCTTTGCCTACCGTTCTTGATGAAATTTGTTTGAAAGACGCAGTGGCTTGTGCCCCAGCTGTCACTTCTCGGCGGGCTTTTATCTCAGGTTCAGCCGCTTGGCTGAGCCATTGAGATTTTAGGTCTGCTATTGCTTGCCACCTTGAATCCTGATTAGGGTTATCACTGGTTAATGTGCGGCCTTTTTTGATGAGTGAAATGAATTTTTGTTTACCTGCATTAAAGGGCTCTAGGTACTCATCTAAACCCGTTACCATGAACCCCCTCTGGCCTGTTTCCATATCAATCATGGCAGCACCAACAGCATTGGCGGTAATGATGACCTCGTAGGTATGGTTGACCCATTTTGATGAATCCACCATAGACTTAATTGAGGTGTAGACAATAATGGTCACAATGACCATTAAACCAATTATAGAACCGAACCCCAGTAGTAGTTTAGGTTTGAGAGAGAGTTTGTTGAGTAAGTTCATAAACTAGACCAAGTCGATTAAGCTTTTACTCAGTATAGAAGAAGATTTAGAACTGTTTAGGCTTTTTAGTTTCAGCGCCAGACCCCAGTGCGGCTTCTGAGGTGCTCTGTTACCTAAGTATAGGTAACCCCCGCTTATCACCTTCTATCAGGCTTGTATTGACGGCCTCATCCACTATTAAATCCAGCAGGGCGATGATGGAGTCATCCTGATTGCTCTGGGATAGCCTGCCGGACAACTAAGCCGCCGTCTTCGCGTAGCGATAAGCCAGTTTTTGTATAGCCTATGAAGCACCTTCATTACTTGAATTGGCTAAATAATGGACTTGAGCCGTTAAATTAAGATTTGCGGCTCAAAATTAGGATCTTTGTGAGCCGAAAAGATGATATTTACGGCTTAGATGGTTGTTAGGGTGAGTGAGGTTGCTTAGCGCAAGTGCGGTTTTTGGATGGTATTAAGTATCAAAGCTTTTGCATTCTGGATAATCAAAGCCAGTACGGTTTTTCCTCCCAAGGGATTAATTTGAAAAGCGTCTAATACTAAATATGCATGTAATAAAAATACATAGGACACTTTAAGACAGGTTGTATTAATTGACTAAAATACGCCTACCTTTTAATTCTCAAGGGGAATATTATTTTTTGCATGACTTGAGCAACTGCTCGACTCATGCAAAAAATAATAACTTATCCAAATACTGGAGATAGTCTCTTATGTTAAGTTTTAACAACCTTTTAGTTAAAGGCGCTGCGGTTGCGGCTCTTTCTGCAGCCTTTGCTATGCCTTCTTTCGCTTCTACCGGTGGTGGCGATCGTTGTAGCGTAACTCGTATATCTGGGGCTTCGTCTACTTTCTATGTACCTAGTGGTGGTTCAGGTACTTACAATATCCTAGGTTGGGGTAATGGTACTGGTGGTTCTTCGTATACTTACAGTGGCGTTCTAGAGTCTATCGCTGAACAATGTATCTTTGTTGCAGCTGCAAATACTGCAAACTCAGGTACGGGCCGTGAAGTAGAAAATGCGGTTAACGATGCTAAAAGCCGTTACAGCAATATTTTAGGCTCTAACCCTAAAGTATGTACTTCTGGTCACTCTCAAGGTGGCGGCGGCTCTTTCAATGCTGCAAATCGCCTTGGTGCTGATTGTGTAATCGCAGTTCAGCCTGATACTGTTTACACTACAAGCATTTACAGCCCAGTAGCGAGTAATGTGGATGTGGTTTGTATCTTTAGTCGGTCTGACACCTTAGCGCCGGCATTACCGTTTAACTCTTTGAATTGCCGTGCAAACTCTACTCGTTATTCTGAGGAATCGACGTCTGGTACTCACTTCACTATCACTTATGGTGACGGTGGTGCTCCAGGTGATGAAATGCGTGATTACGCAGCTCGCTGGTTGAAATAAAAAATTACTCATAATTTAATTTATTAAAATATGATACTTCAACCCCAATCTCTAATAGAGGTTGGGGTTGTTTTTTTAGGGAGAGAAGGATAATTCAAACACCCACAATAAATACTCCTCCGATATTTTAAATATGATGGAGCCGTTGATGATTGTGAATACTAAGTTTGTATGACTGATCAAATATCGGCCTATACGAACTTATGGGTGTCTGGATAATTGGTTGTCGAAATATGTTAGGGTACTTAGCGCAAGTGCGGTATTTGGATGGTATTGAGCATCATGGCTTTCGCATTCTGGATAATCAAAGCCAGTACGGTTTTCTTTTCTGGGGAAGTATCCCCAGCCCCCTCTTTGCTCATGCTTCACACCGCTCGCCTCGTATATTAACAAAACCTTTTGGTTGTAGCGGTGTTCAGAAATCGCATTGTGTTATCGATACGGGTTTGGTAGCTGATTGATTTGCTCGATTTGGACAGCCCAAAACGCGCTTCCTCTTTAAGAGTGTTTAAACATCATCTTATCGCAATATTTGAATCCACGAGCCTTGAAATGATGGCTTGCGTCAGCTAGTGATATTTTCTTATCATGGGTGTCTGGATAATTTTTCTTCTGGATAATTTTTCTGGATAATTTTTGCTGAGAATATGAAAAAAGTAGTTTCTTTAACAATGTCGTATTCCTATGATGACTTTCTGTTGAAGAGTGAAAAGGCGAAAAATACTTGGAATTTACTATTAAATACCGATGAAATAAAACCAGACCTATCAAATTTTGACCCATCTTTAAAGCAAGAGTATTTGGGGTGTACAGATGTAGATGAGGCTACGCAGAATATCCTCGAGAAAGATAACGGCCTATATGCAAACCTTAAATTTAACTCTGATAAGCATGCGCTATGCGTGGTTGTGTATAGTGTTTTAAAAGCGAATGTTACAACAGGTGGTAAAGTTCAGCCATCTGGTATCATGGGGTTGATTGATGAGCGAGCAGACGAGTCACATCTTGCATCAATTGTGAGTCTTTTGACTGTTAGCTCTGAAGTAGGAGTAGATGTTGTTTCGATGTATGAAAATGCCTATGCGAATTTTCACTCTGCGTATGACCAAACTGTTGAAAGGGACTTTAATGTTGATCTAGAAAGGTGTGATTCCTTTAGGTCTGAACAACGTGATATGGTGAGGATGGTTTGCTCTAAGAAGGGTATTAATCACTCTCTATGTAAGGCTTAGGAAACACCACTTTAAGCAAATAAAGATTTCTCATCTTTTGTATGATAATAACCAAAAAGCCCAAACAACTCTCATCGTTTGGGCTTTATCTTTTACGCTATTGAAGTCTAACTATTAAAAGGCCAATCCAATATTTAAAGCACCTTGACTGCCGTTAAATTGAGTGCCATCTGTAGATTTATAATCAATATCAACAAATCTCAAGCCAAACCATAGCTTTTCGGTTGCACGATATTCTGCTATTAATGCAGGCCCTGCAGCGGTTTCAAATTTAGTTAGGTTGCCATCAGGATGCTTAACACTATTGGCCGTATCAATATATATTCCAACACCAAAGCCCCAGTCACTATTGGAATATAGAAGTGCTTGCTGAAGTATGACACCTTTATTTGTACCGTCACCACCTTGATACCTTAGTCCTGCATAGCTTCTAGAAACTAAGTTAAACTTAGGGCTGATTACATGGTGATATCCTAGACCAAAGATGGCTCCCCGGCCTGCATTGTAAGGATCGCCGGTGCCACCATTTGGGTCTGTGGTAGTATTGTCTGCAACTTTATCACCGCCAAAAGAAATTCCGAGATCCCAATACCAACCGCTTAGCCTATGAATGGGGTATATATTTCCTTCAGTTGGGGTTTGCAAATATAAATTGGCATCATTTGATAAATTGACAGTACTAACAAAATTGCTGCTGTATGTGCTGAATTGGCCCGTGTTTCCTATAGGGATCATAGTTTGTGATGTACTTAGCATAGGAATGTTCTGACCGACAATCTGAGGTGGTGTTGTAATTACTAAATATTGATCGAAGGGATAAATAAGAATCTGTTGGCGCATGCCTTTTTTATAGCCACCCATATTTTTTATTCTTAATGGATCAGAAATGGCTCGATTTAAGTTTTTATCCTTGTCTAGAATTAATATTAAAGGATAAAAGAATTGATCTTCTTGCATGAGAGAGGTGAGTTCAATATGGTGCTCTGTCTGGTATGTTGGTAATTCAAAAAAATAACCATTGATCTTGGCTATCGGTAAATTAATTTCTTGAGGTGGTGATTCAATGTTTCTTTGAATGCCTTTTTCTAGTTTCAAAAACTCATATTGTGAAAAATCGATATTGAGTTCTACTTTTAAAGGTTCGGCAAATAGTGTAAGAGGGGAAACTAGAAATAAAAAAATAAGTCCTTTCATATTATTCTTCTCAAATTAAAGGCTGTATTGTAAATGAAATAGTTAGGTTTTGATTGTAGTAAATGTGTTATCGTTTTAGCGTCTAACGTTTTCCGTCAAGCGCTAAGCGCCTTTAAACGAATCGCTGGACGCGCTAGGTCTTCAGCCGGTGGCGCGAAAGACGTTAGGTTAATACCGTCCCCCGCTTCTTTGTACTCTTCTAGAGTAGTGATTCAGCTTTCTTCTCTGCACTGTCTTCTGCTTTCTCTTGGTTACCCATACATAGAACGTTATGTGTTTGGCTCAGTAGTGATACCGTAGCTGTGCTATGAGAATGGAGTCTTCGTGAAATTTATAAACAATTCTATGTTCGTCGTTTATTCGTCGAGACCAATAACCAGAAAGGGCATGTTTCAAAGGCTCGGGTTTACCAATACCGTCGAATGGCTCTCTCTGAATATCGTTAATAAGCGTATTAATACGTTTAAGTATCTGCTTATCAGTTTTTTGCCAGTATAGGTAATCTTCCCATGCCTTCTCTGCAAAAATTAATTTCACTCAATCAATTCCTGTGCCTGCCCTTTTCCATCTTCAAGTTCTGCAATAGATTCTATCAGGCGTCGTGTATTTTTAGGGCTTCTCAACAAATATGCTGTTTCTTCCAGAGCTTGGTAGTCGTCCATGGAAATCATCACTACAGCTCCTTCACCCTTGCGGGTAATGGCAATAGGGGCGTGGTCGTCACATACCTTTTCCATGGTTTTGGCAAGGTTGCTTCGAGCTGAGGTATAGCTTATGCTTTCCATGTTTATCTTCCTGTACATGTACGAAAATATGTACAGATTGTATCAGCGCATAACTAGGTCGTCAATGTCGCCTGAGGCTGGACAACCTTGAGCGTGACTTTGCCACAAGGTTGCCCATTAATTTAGATAATTTAAAGATTCTCTACATAAAGAAAAAGCCCAAACAATTTTCATTGCTTGGGCTTTTTGTTGCTTCACCCTTCGACTAACGTCTCAGGGCGAGCGCTTCTTTTTAGCGTCTGACTTCAAAATCTTGCGCCGCTCTCGGACATCCATGTCCTACGCGGCATAAATACGTCCTGTATTAAACCGCTTTCAAAGGAATCGCAGGACGCGCTAGATCTTCAGACGGTGGCGCGAATGAAGTTAGGTTAATACCTTCAACTGCTTCTTTGTACTCAGCCAAAGTCGGGAAACGACCTAGGATAGTAGAAAGCACAACCATAGGCGTTGAACCTAGTAGTGATTCACCTTTCTTCTCTGCGCTGTCTTCTACTACACGGCCTTGGAATAGACGGGTAGAAGTAGCAAGAACGGTATCACCGGCTTCGGCTTTTTCTTGGTTACCCATACATAGGTTACACCCAGGGCGCTCTAGATAAAGAATGTTTTCGTACTTAGTACGGGCTGCTTCTTTAGGGTTTGAGTCATCAAAAGTGAAACCAGCGTATTTAGATAGTACGTCCCAATCGCCTTCTGCTTTTAGCTCGTCAACGATGTTGTACGTTGGTGGCGCAACAACTAAAGGTGCGTTAAATACGATAGGGCCTTTTTTCTCTAGGTTACGCAGCATGGCAGCGATGATTTGCATGTCGCCTTTGTGCACCATACAAGAACCAACAAAACCTAGGTCAACTTTACGACCATCGTAGTAAGAGGCTGTACGGATTACATCGTGGGTGTAACGCTTAGATACGTCTTCGTTGTTTACGTCTGGGTCAGCGATCATTGGCTCGTCGATCACATCTAGGTCAACAACGACTTCTGCGTAGTATTTCGCGTTGTCATCCGGAGCAAGGGCTGGCTCTTCACCAGACTTGATTCCAGCGATACGCTTGTCAGCTAGGTCGATAAGGCCTTGTAGCATGCCTGCTTCGTTTTCCATGCCTTTGTTGATCATGATCTGGATGCGAGACTTAGCCAGCTCTAGAGATTGGATTAGGGTCTCATCAGTAGAGATACAGATAGACGCTTTCGCCTTCATTTCTGCCGTCCAGTCCGTGAAGGTGAACGCTTGGTCAGCTAGAAGCGTACCAATTTGAACTTCGATTACACGACCTTGGAACACGTTTTCGCCGCCAAATTGCTTAAGCATTTGCGCTTGAGTGGCGTGTACGATGTCACGGAAGTCCATGTGAGGCTTCATCGCACCTTTAAAGGTTACTTTTACAGACTCAGGAATAGGCATGGCACATTCACCAGTGGCCAGTGCGATGGCAACCGTACCAGAGTCAGCACCGAAGGCGACACCCTTAGACATACGAGTATGAGAGTCACCACCGATGATGATTGCGCGATCATCAACAGTGATGTCGTTCAATACTTTGTGGATTACGTCCGTCATTGAATGGTAAACGCCTTTCGGGTCACGTGCAGTGATTACGCCGAATGCGTTCATGAATGCCATTAGCTTAGGCGTGTTGGCCTTAGCTTTGTTGTCCCATACAGATGCGGTGTGACAACCAGACTGGAAAGCACCATCAACACTTGGAGAAATAGTAGAAGCAGCCATGGCTTCTAGTTCCTGACATGTCATAGGGCCAGTTGTATCTTGAGAACCTACGATGTTCACTTTAACGCGAACGTCAGAACCTGTATGAAGAGGTGTAGAAGAAGCAACACCTACAGCGTTACGGTTGAAGATTTTTTCAACAGCCGTTAGGCCTTGGCCTTCGTTAGAAATTTCTTTAGAAGCCGCGTAAACAACAGGAGCAGATACACCTAACGTTTCAGCAGCAAATGTTTGTAGTTTTTTACCGAAAGTCACCGCGTAAGAACCGCCGGCTTTCATGAATTCAACTTTTTGTGGAGTGAACGCGTCAGAAACGTCAACTAGTTCTTTGTCGCCGTTGTAAAGCTTCTTAGCTTTAGTGTCGATGGTTAAAACTGTACCGGTTGCAACTGAGTAAGCTTCTTCTAGTACGTTGTCGCCGTTTGCATCTTTAACAGGGTTACCGTTTGCGTCTACTTTCTTAACCCAGTTTTTAAGGTCAAGACCAATACCACCTGTTACACCAACGGTAGTAAGGAAGATAGGTGCAATACCGTTAGTACCAGCAACTACAGGTGCATTGTTGATGAATGGAATATAAGGAGATGTCTTTTCGCCTGCCCAAAGTGCTACGTTGTTCACACCAGACATACGAGAAGAACCTACACCCATGGTGCCTTTTTCAGCGATTAGCATCACTTTAGCGTTCGGGTGTTTTTTACCTAGCGCTACGATTTCTTGCTGAGCTTCTGGGGTAATCATGCATTGGCCGTGAAGTTCACGGTCAGCACGTGAGTGAGATTGGTTACCCGGAGAAAGAAGGTCAGTCGAGATGTCGCCTTCAGCTGCGATGTAAGTAACAACGTCGATTTTCTCAGCGATGTCAGGAAGCTTGGTGAAGAACTCTGCTTTTGAGTAGCTTTCTAGTAGTTCTTTAGCGATGGCGTTGCCCGCTTTAAAGGCGTCGGCGATACGAGTCGTATCGGCTTCGTATAGGAATACTTGTGATTTAAGTACTTCGCCAGCCGCTTTTGCGTTAGCGTCGTCAGAAAGGGCGATGTCTAGTAGTGCTTCAACAGAAGGGCCGCCTTTCATGTGCGACAGTTGCTCAAGTGCAAACTCGGCAGAGATCTCTTCTACTTTCTCTTGTCCTAAAACGATTTCTTTTAGGAACTTGGCTTTAACAACAGCCGCTGGTGTTGTACCTGGTAGAGTGTTGTAGATGAAGAAGTTTAGAGAGTCTTTACGGTACTCATTGCCTGTATCTTTAATTTGGGCAATGATCTCAGATATTAGTTCTGCAGTATCGATTGGTTTTGGGTTCAGACCTAGGTCCTTTTTACGAACCTCAATTTCTTCTAGGTAATCTGTATACAAGCTCATACTAATCTCTCACTCAAAGTTATAGTTTTGACGATCTAAAAACCACTTCATCTGCGCCTCGTGGTGCGCAGTTTCCAATGGGTTGGTTTAACCCATTGGCGGGTTGTTCATTCATTCAAAAGGGTCTGTGATGTAATGCCGAGACACGGCAGGTTAATACCGGCCATCCTTTTAAATTCCCTGTGACATTTGCCATCAGGAGGTGCCCGCCAAAAGCAATGCGGACAACCTAAAATTTTGCGTACGAATTATAGGTCAGATGGGCCTATAAATTAAGGTAAGCCTAGTCTGAATTAGCCATAAATGAAGATAATCCCACTTATATCCGGTATTCATCAAACTTATACAGTGTGTTTTTTGATCGGGCCACTGGAATATAGCACCGAGTTAGTGCTTTTTCCCTTTGTGGCCACATAGCTGTGCTGGAATTTTAACCCATAGTCCCGTTGTACCTAGCTTGCTGGCAATGAGAACCTCTATTGTTTGCTTGGGTTTGAGCGTGTTGTGCCGCCCAAAATGGGCGGAAACAGAGCCGATAATTAGATACGAATGGATACCTAAAATATGAAGTTGAATTAAGGCGCGAAGAATGTTCCCTCCAATTTGGCTTCGATTTTTCCTTGATGCAATACGTTGATCTGGAATGGTGATTTCCCTTTAATTGGGCAGTCTGTATCGCAATCTACACGGATGGATACACTGTTTTTTTGTCCTGACAATACAGCTAGCGCATCTGTATTGGCGACAACTAGATGAGGGTGGGTTGACTCTAAAGTGAAGCTGCTTTTCTCAGTGGTTCTATTTTGAATGTTAAGCGTAAAGGCGTTACTGATATTTAATTGATGATAAAAATATAACGGCCCACGATCACGAGATAAATGAAATTCAAATCCGTCTTTTAATATGACCTGTGCCGTAAATAAAACCATCGCCACCAAACATGCAGCCAAGTAACCCCAAAGTCTGGGTCTTTGCTTGGGAAGCCAGTTGCGTAAATTGAATGGGCGTTTTGCCGTCACAGTGTTGCCATCACTAAAATCAATTAACTCAATGGGTTTGTTGATACTTGTCATAATGCCATCACATGCATCAATACAAGCACCGCAGTCAATGCAGGCATATTGCAAACCTTGCCGAATATCTATGCCTACGGGACACACCTGCACACATAGTTGGCAATCTATGCAGTCTCCTTGTTTGTTTGAAAGTGGATGTGTGTTGTTGTGTTTTCTGGGTTCGCCTCTTGTGTTGTTGTAGTTAACTTTTAATGTTTGCTTGTCCACCATGACAGATTGAAAGCGTGCATAAGGGCACATGTGTAGACACACCTGTTCTCTTAGCCAGCCTGCATTGATGTAGGTGAGTATTGAAAAAAAGCCCAGCCAAAAGATCACCTCTGATTGAACATTAGCAGTGATAATTTGCTGCCAAAGTCCAAAGCCTGTTTTAAAGTAGGCCACAAACGTAAACCCAGTGACAAAAGCAAGCAGCAGCCAAATGCTGTGTTTTAAAATAAGTGGCAACCAGTTGCGGTTTAGAAGCGGTTTGCCCATTTCTTTTAGGCGTTTGTTACGAGAGCCTTGTGTTTTTTCTTCCACCCACGTGAACATCATGCTCCAAACGGTTTGCGGGCAGCTAAAGCCACACCAAACTCGCCCTGCAATATTGGCTGCGGCAAATAAGCCAAATGCGCTGGCCATGGCGACCCATGTCAATATGAGTAAATCGTCTGGCCAAAACACAATCCCAAACAAGTGTAAGACGTGATGATCAAGGTCCATCCATAAAATAGGTGCCCCATTGATGGTGAGCCATGGGGCCAGTAAAAACAGTAAAATCAATGGGGCACTGGTGAGTCGCCGAATGATTTGAAACTTGCCTGTTGCTAGTCGAACTGCGGCGTTATGGCGGGTCGCATCGACAATGGGGCGGTCTTGTTCATCGACCTGAGTAGTAGGAATGAGAGATGACATACTGCGCTCTGATTAAAGGTTTAAAATTAACTCTCTAAGAGCAAGGGGTATTCCAACGTAAAAAGCCCCTGTTCATGGGGCTTTGAGTGGTTAAATGATTAAATTCAACGATATGTGGTGGCGATATTTCGCGACTAGTTAGATATGCGTAATTTTTTCATACGTGAGCGTAAGGTGCTGGCGGGTAAATCCAACAATTCTGCGGCACCGGCTTTGCCTGATACCTTGCCATTACAATAAGCCAGAGCTTGTTGTATATGCTCCCGTTCCGCTTGCTCCAAAGTGACCGGTTTATTAGATGGATTAACCACTGTTTGTTGTGTGGTGCCATGGTGCATTGGCACCAACTGAAATAAACCGGATTGATGCAAAATGGCATTGTGCTCAACCCAGTTTTGTAATTCACGGATATTGCCGGGCCAGTTGTGGTGACTCATCCATTTTAGTGAAGGAGTATGCAAACCTTTATATGGTTTATTCATATTTTTGCAGGCGCGCCGAGCAAAGTCATGAACCAATAAAGGGATGTCTGATTTGCGTTCTCTGAGTGCGGGTACGTGAATCGCAAAAACATTAAGCCGATAAAATAAATCCATGCGGAACGTGTTTTGATCGACCGCTTGTTTTAAATCTTTATTGCTGGCGGCAATAATACGTACATTTACCTTGATGGTTTGTGTGCCGCCAACCCGTTCAAATTCACCTTCTTGTAATACTCGCAGCAGTTTTACTTGTGCATCCAAGGGTAATTCGCTGACCTCATCTAAGAAAAGCGTGCCGTTATTGGCTAATTCAAAGCGGCCTATACGTCGTTGTATGGCCCCAGTAAATGCGCCTTTTTCATGGCCGAAAAGTTCACTATCTACTAACCCCTCTGGAATGGCACCACAATTAAGTTTGACCATTGCTTGCTGGGAAAATGCACTTTGCTGGTGAATGGCGCGGGCGACTAACTCCTTGCCTGTGCCACTTTCACCTGTGATTAAAATATTGGCTTGGGTAGGGGCGGCCAGAGCAATTTGTTCTTTAAGGTGAGATATAGGTGGGCTTTGGCCGATGATCTCACCGACAAAGCCAGCGTCTATTTCTTCTTGTAAATAATGGTTTTCAGCTTGCAGTTTTTCTTTTAAAAACCGATTTTCAGTGAGCGCCTGCTTAAGGTTATCTTCCATACGTTTACGTTCACTGATGTTTTTAAACACCACTACCGCACCTTGAATGCTGCCCTCTAAAATAATTGGAGTGGCGCTGTACTCTACTGAAAAACTAGAGCCATCTTTGCGCCAAAACACCTCGTTTTCTTTACTGCGGGTAATACCATCTTGCAGGCACTGATATATAGGGCAGTCCATTTGTGGGTAGTGACGGCCATCGCTATGGCTATGGTGGTGAAAACTATGAATGCTTTTGCCGATTAAATCTGTACCTTCCCAGCCAGTGAGCCGCTCAGCAGCAGGGTTAACAAAGGTGGCGAGGCCGTTGGCATCTAGGCCATAAACCCCTTCGGACATGGCTTCTAGTATAAATTGGTAGCGCTCGATGAGTGAGCGGGTACTGATAGATTGTTGCGACATGGCACGAATTTCTCAAAAAATAGTAATTATACTGAAATGCGCGATATTTAGTGAGTGCCAATTCTGGGCTTTATCATTCTCGAATCTGGGTTAATGTGCAGGGTGAAGGGGCTCTTAGGTCGGGTTTATTGGTTGCATTGAGCTAAATTTACATTATTGTCGTAGGTATATTAGGTTTTACGATTTTAATGATGATTAAGGGTTAACGATGGATTTGGGTATCGTACAAAGTGGGATATTTGAAGCAGTACCAAAACATGGGCGTTTTTTGTATTTTCAACTCAAGCATTACGCCAAGGCAGACGCACTAAGCCGCTGCTTGGATGATGTAGCAAGTGATATAGATGGTCAGTCCGCAGTGCTGGGTTTGGGCGAAGCCTGTTTAGCTAAGCTTGAGGCAGAGGGGCTTGAGTCGTTAGAGTTTCCAACTTACGAAACCCGCGATGTGCAAGTGCCTTCAACCCCTGCTGCATTGATGATTTGGCTGCGCGCAGACGATCAAGGGGACATGCTTCATTTAGCGCAGACACTGCTAAGCAAATTAAGTGCGTGCTTTGAATTAGAAAGCAATGTAGAAGCCTTTACCTACAAAGAAGGCCGAGACTTAACCGGATATGAAGACGGCACTGAAAACCCACAAGGGGAGGAAGCTTTCGACGTGGCGTTTTCACAATCTCCCGCTGGCGGGTCGTATTTGGCCATTCAGCAATGGCAGCACGATTTGGCGTTTTTTAAGTCGAAACCTCAACAAGAGCAAGATCATACGTTTGGGCGGCGTTTAAGTGATAACAAAGAGCTAGGTGATGCGCCAGAGTCGGCTCACGTAAAGCGCACCGAGCAAGAAGGCTTTGCTCCAGAAACCTTTTTACTGCGTCGTTCCATGGCGTATGGGGATGGCGAAAAAGCAGGGCTCATGTTTTTAGGCTTTGGTGCGACAACTGAATCGTTTAACCGCATGATGGCAAAAATGGTGGGTAAAGAAGACGGCATTGTAGATAGTTTGTTTACGTTTACCCGCCCATTAACGGGTGCGTTTTTTTGGTGTCCACCCATGAGTGATGGGAAAATCAAATTGAGATAATTAGCCTACTCAACAATGGTGTGAAGTTAGGCGTTAAAGACTCTGATTATTCGTATAAAAAGTAAAGCGATGCACTTAAATGTTCATCGCTTTTTTAATACCTGCATTTTTGAGGCAAAGCGAGATAGAACACCATATATCGCTAAAAAGGATAAAAGTAATGCTTTAGATAATTCAAGGTTTTAAAAAATCAGCAACAATGGGTGTAAAAGCGAATGGCTTGGCTTGATTAGTTGGTGCGTTCATGAGGCATAACGCTCAATTATGATCTAGTCTAATTGAAGGAAGGTAGGTGGATTTTACTCATGATTGATAGGGTTGCTTAGTGCATTTATGAATCTTAAAGGCCGCAAAATACTGTTGGTAGACGACTTTGTTTCTATCCGTAAAACCATCAAAAAAGAGCTGCTTTTATCAGGTGCTCAGCAAGTAGATGAAGCCTCGAATGGCGATGAGGCACTTAAACTAATAGCTGATATTAAATACGATGCTATTTTGTCTGACTGGAATATGCCAAAGAAAAACGGCATAGAGATGCTAAAAATCATCCGAGCCGATAAAGAACACTACAATCTACCGGTTATGTTGATAACCGCGGAAACCGACCGTGAAATGGTTACTGAAGCCATACAACATAAAGTGAATGACTTTTTAGTGAAGCCATTTACCATGCAATTATTAATGGAACGCTTAGAGCTTTTATTGCAAGGCAAGTTTGCTTCAGCGCAAGAAATTAAAGCATTGTTAGATACCCCATTGAATAGTGAGGTTTTAGGATTAGCAGACGAGCAAGTTCACTTCGAAAAAGCCACGATTATGGTGGTGGATGATAATTCAGATAATTTAGATATCATTGTTGGCGCATTAAAAGGCAAGTGTCAGGTTAAGCCTGCGAATAGTGCCACGGTGGCCAGAAAAATACTTGAAAAATTTTCAATCGATTTGATTCTTCTAGATATCATGATGCCAGACGAAGATGGCTATCAATTTTGTGAATGGATTAAAAATCAAGATAAACTCAAAGACATACCTGTATTATTCTTAACAGCAAAAGATCAGCCGAATGACATTGCAAAAGGGTTGATGATGGGGGCTGTCGATTATGTTACCAAACCAGTCCATCCGGTTATTTTAAATGCACGAGTGAAGACCCATTTACAGCTAAAATTAAGAGCAGATCGTTTGCGTAAGCAAAATGTGTTATTGCAAAAAACAGTGAAACAAAAAGAAGACGCTGATCGAATGATGCAGCATGATTTGCGTAATCCACTGCAAGCGATTTTATTGGCTACAGAAAATCAAAGTACAGCGAATATCAGTAAAGATACAAAAGAACTGATATCAAGTGTTCGAGAAAGTACATATCAAGCATTAGATCAGGTAGATCAAACTCTAACAATTGCGAGGCTTGAGCGCGGTAAACAAACAATCAATCGTATTGATATTAAATTGGATGCGTTTATTGAAAAATTTAGAAAGCCCATGGATTTATTAGCCGAAAGCCATAAAGTAAAAGTCCGATGGGATGTGGATTTTTTAGCAAGTGAAATTATCAATATCGACCCATTATTTGGACAGAATCTATTATCGAATTTAATTCGTAATGCCATCGAAGCTAGTGATATAGGTCATGTTGTACATGTAGGGTATGACCCTGCTAGCCATACATGGACTATAAAAAATCCAACCGAAGTCCCTAAAGAAATTCGATCAAATTTTTTTGAAAAGTATTCAACTTTTGGAAAAAGCGAAGGCAATGGTTTAGGCACTTATATGGCGAAGCTCTTGGCTCATGCACACAATGGAAAGATTAGGCTTAAATCATCAAGTGAATGCACTGAAATAGACGTGGTTATTGGTGAGCCTGTAGGGCCCAACTCATGAGGTCATATATGGTAAATCACATTCATAAATATAGTCTTTTATTAGTGCTTCTTTTAGTAGCGGAATTGGCTTTATCGAAACCTTGGTTTCCACTAGAAGTGGATGTTTGGAATCCACCCTTCAATACGTCTAATAAACGCTCGATACAAATGTATACGCCATTAAATAAAGCAAAAGAACCTTGGAAGATTTGCGTTTCCATTCCGCATTTAAAGGATGCTTACTGGATGGTTGTAAATTTCGCATTAATTGAAGAGGCAAAGCGTTTAGGGGTACGTATGCGAATTAATGAAGCAGGTGGATACGATCATATTGAAATACAACGGGAGCAAGTAAAGCAATGCATGGCATCTGGGGCTGATGGCTTAATACTCAGTGCAACGGATGCTAGTGGATTAAATGATTTGATCGAACTATATACCCAAAAGGGTATCCCTGTGATTGATTTAATTAATGGTGTGACATCAAAGCAAATTACAGCAAGGGCTGCAGTTAAATATTTTGATAACGCATATTTGACGGGGAATTATTTAAAAAGGCGCGTAGCAGGACTAAAAAAAAATGTTTTGTGGTTGCCAGGGCCAAAAGGTCCAAGCTGGTCTCGATCTGCGGATGATGGATTTAAACAATCTATTATGAACAGTTCGCTAACTGTAGTGGAGACTCTTTGGGGGGATACCGGAAAAGAGAAACAAAGCGAGTTGATTTTGCAGGCTTTATCATACTATAAGAATATTGATTACATAGTCGGTACCAGTGTGAGCAGTGACGCAGCGGTTGGTATTATTAAAAAAATGAGTCTAGAAAAACCTATAGAAGTATTGTCGTATTATTATGATCCTACTGTGCATCGTAACATTTCAAGAGGTTATATAGTTGCTGGGGGATCAGATCAGCAAGCTACACAAGCAAAAATAGCAGTGGATATGCTGGTAAGAAGTTTAGAGGGAAAACTTAAAATAAAACATGCAGGTGCAAGAGCCATAATGGTAGATAAGGATTCATTTTCTGAGTTTGATTCTAATACTTCAATTCCTCCTAAAGGATTTAGACCCGTTTTTAGTTTAAGGGATTGGGTTAAATAATTATGGGTCTTATATTAAATTCAAAATTATTTCAGTATAAGTGGCTAGTTCCAATCGCCTTATTTTCATTTGGATTTTTTGTTTCACTTATCTTGCGAAATACGCTAATGGAGCAAGTGGAGGCTCGTTGGCAAGATGAAGCTCGTCATCGAGCCACCTGGCTTTCAAGTATCACTTTAGATTGGGTTTCTGAAAGTTACTCTGCGTTATCTGGTATGGGCGTGTTATATGAAAACTCCAATAATGTTAACGAGTCTGAATTTTTTCACGCCTATGATTCTATTGAATCCAGATCTTTTGCCTTTTTTTTAGATGAAATGATGATCGCTAAAATCAATCCAGAAAAAAGTAATTTTAATACGGTTATTGGTCTGTCTAATCCTTCTGGTAACATTCAACTTAATCAAAGAGTTGAAGATAGCAAAATTAACAAAGCTATTACTAATGCAAAAAAACGTTTTGGTCAGGTGGTGGTGTCGCAACCATTTATGAATGATACAAAAGATATTATCAGCTATGCGGTGTTGATGGTTCATGCGCCTCAGTTTGATATAGCCATTGTTGGCCATCTTAACTTTTCGGATATTCTTACAAGCCTTAAATCAATGCACCTGCCTGAAGGTGTATCTTTAGAATTATCAGGGCGGTTTATTGAAACAGAAGGGGAATTAGAGCCAGTAATAATTTTGGCATCAGGTCAAGATTTTCCTGAGTATAGTACCATTGATAGAACCATAAGTGGTAGCGTTGATTTAACTCTAAGCTGGCATTTTTCTCATGAATATAATGGTGGCGTGAATCGAAAATTAGCAAATGTTTTCTTCATAATGGGAATTGTTATCTCAGTCTTAATATCATTCATTGTATCAGCAATAATGAGTCAAAATAGAAAAATAAATGAAAAGGTAAGGTTGTCTACAAAAGAGTTAAAAGCCGGAATAGAGCGATTTGAAGTCTTATTTTATAACTCTCCACTACCCATGATTATCATAGATGAGGGAAGATTTTTAGATTGTAATTTAGCTACGGCTAAAGCATTAGGGTATTCAACTAAAGAAGAGTTTTTAAAGTTAACGATTGCCGAAATATCTCCAGAGTTCCAATTTGAAGGTAAACGATCTGATGAGATGACGGCAGAAATATTAAAAAAGATGGAGAAAAAAAGAGATATTGAGTTTGACTGGAAGCATATAAATATAAAGGGTGAAATAGTTCCTTTTAGTGTTCATCTATCCAAGATTAATTTAAGCGGTAAAGATGTACTGCTTTCCAGTTGGTATGACTTATCTGAACGTGAGCAAACTCTAAATAGGATTAAAGATTTACAAACTCAAACCAGTAGTATACTAAATTCGGTGGTCGATGCTGTGATCATGGTGGATTCTAAAGGCTCAGTTATTCAGGTGAATCAGGCCTTTACAAGTATTTTTGGTATTGAAAAAGACGACATGATTGGCGGCAATATTAATCGCATTATGCCTGAGCGATATCATGTTAATCATCAAAACGATGCACTGAACAGATCGATAGATACTGACTTTAGTCGTTCAAGGATCGTGGGTAGTCGAGTGGAATTTGAAGCACTACGAGCAGATGGCTCTGAGTTTCCTATTGAACTGGCGGTGTCCACATTAAAAAGAAATGATGGTTTATTTTATGTAGCTGTTATCCAAGATTTAACTGAATCTTATCGTCATAAAGAGCAATTAAAAGCACTTTTTAAAGCCCTGCCTGTTGGAGTGACATTAATATCACCAACAGGTGCAATTTTAGAATCAAATGCCATTAGTGAGGAAATTTTAGGGATTTCGGCAGATGAACATAAGGCCAGAGAACTCGCTTCAAAAGAATGGCGCATAATAGGTGATGATGGGAAAATTCTACCAATTGAACAATATCCTGCAAGTATTGCATTGAGAACAAATAAAGTGGTTAAAAATGTGGTAATGGGGGTTTACCGCCCACAAGGTGATCTTGTTTGGATCAGTACCAGTGCCGCCCCTTTAGGTGTAAACGCAGAAGGTGGCGTAGCTGTTGTTTTTGAGGACATTAGTATTCGTAAAGAAGCTGAGCAAGCATTACTAAAAGCCAAGGAAACCGCAGAACAAGCTACGCAGGCAAAGTCTGATTTTTTAGCCAATATGTCCCATGAAATTCGCACACCTATGAATGCTATTATTGGTATGAGCCATTTGGCACTTCAAACTGATCTTAATAGAAAGCAACAAAGTTACATCGAAAAAGTACATCGCAGTGCGGATTCATTGTTGGGAATTATTAATGATATTTTGGATTTCTCAAAAATTGAAGCAGGTAAGATGACACTTGAGAAAGTGCCGTTTTTCATGAACGATGTATTTGATAACTTTACTAATTTAGTCGGTTTGAAAGCTGAAGAGAAAGGCGTTGAACTGCATTTGGATTTAAAACCTGAAACCCCAGCAGCATTTATTGGTGATGCGCTTAGGTTAGGGCAAATATTAGTGAACTTAGGTAATAATGCCGTTAAGTTTACTCAAGCGGGTGGGGAAGTGGTAGTGAAATTACGGAGTAACGTGATATCAGGTAATACCACTAAACTTAATTTTTCCGTTAAAGATAACGGAATCGGTATGACTCAAGATCAGCAAAAAAAGTTGTTTAAATCGTTCAGTCAAGCGGATACCTCTACCACCCGAAAATACGGTGGAACGGGGTTGGGTTTGGTGATTTGTAAAAATTTATCCGAACTAATGGGCGGGGATATTACGGTTACCAGCGAAAAAGATCACGGCAGTGAATTTTCGTTTAGCGTGATATTGGAAATACAAAAAGATCAGACACCAAGGGTGAAACCTGTATCAGAAAAGTTAAATGACTTAAAAGTTCTGATTACAGATGATAATACCACCGCACGTGAGATACTTTCGGGCATGTTGGCATCTTTTGGTTTTCGCGTAGATCAAGCGGGTTCTGGAGAGTCTGCTATTGCCTTGTTAGAAGCCGCTAATGACACCTCACCTTATCAATTGGTTTTGGTGGATTGGCAAATGCCCGGTATGGATGGTGTCGATACTGTAAGAGAAATTCAAAACAGTCCATCCCTCACCAATGTACCAATGGTCATAATGGTAACTGCTTATGGTCGCGAAGAAGCGAGTCATGCAGCAAAAGGTTTAGACGTAACTGGTTTTTTAACCAAGCCAGTGACCCCCTCAACTTTATTGGACAGCATCATGATGGCCATGGGTGAGCAGGTGACAAATACGCGGGCTTCTCTGGATATGGATATGGTCGATTCGTACATTGCGATGCTACGTGGCGCTAAAATTTTATTAGTTGAAGATAACGAAATGAATCAAGACTTAGCCACAGAAGTACTTGAAAAATACGGCATGTCAGTGGTAGTAGCGGACCATGGGCAAGAAGCATTGGAAATTTTAGATGTTGAAACTTTTGATGGTGTGTTGATGGACTGCCAAATGCCCATTATGGATGGCTACACAGCTACAGCAGAAATTAGAAAAATCAAAAGGCTTGAAAACATACCAATTATTGCCATGACAGCCAATGCTATGGTGGGGGATAAAGAAAAAGCCGTATCAGCAGGGATGAACGATTATATATCTAAACCCATCAATTTTAATAAAATGTTTCAAACTATGTCCACTTGGATTACACCAGAAAATCCAATTGCTGAGGGGATTGAAATTCCCATTTCATCTGTTGATGATATTAATGGGGTTGATTTATCCAGTATCGTAATAGATGGAATTGATGTTGAAAGGGGGTTGCAAACCACGCAAGGCGATCAGGCGTTATACAATAAATTAATACATCGCTTTATAGAAGGGCAATCAAACTTTTATCAAGAGTTTACTTCGGCTATTGAAGTTAAAGATAACGAACTCTCAACACGCTTGGCTCATACTTTAAAAGGAGTGGCGGGTAATTTAGGTGCTTTAGAATTAATGAAGAGTGCTGAAAAACTCGAACACGCTTGTGTGAACAATACACTGAATGGCACAACTGATGAGCTTATCATAATTACCATAAAACAATTGGATAAATTAATTTTTAGCTTGAATAAGGTTGTCGCATTAATCAATGAGAAAAACGCAGAGCAAATCCACCGTCCTGCAATTGATGTAAATGTGGCTCTTGAAAAATTAAAAACTTTACTTGAAGACTATGACACAGAAGCGGCGGATTTAATTTACGATTTAGAATCATTGCCAGAAATAGCGGCCTTCACCGCAACCTTTAGGGCATTATCAAAAGCTATATCAGGTTATGACTTTGATGAGGCATTGGATCAATTAAACAAACTGATCGAGCAGTTTGAGTCAAACTAATTGAGGATAAAATATGGATAATGCAAAAAAAATCAATTTACTCGTGGTAGACGATACGCCAGAAAATATTGATATTTTAAGCGGCGTGTTGCGTAAAGAGTACAAAGTAAAAGCGGCCTTAAATGGCATGAAAGCTTTATCAATCGCATCACAAGAGCCTAAACCAGATCTTATTTTACTGGATATTATGATGCCAGACATGGACGGCTACCAAGTCTGCGAAGCATTAAAAGCCAATCCATTTACTAGTCATATCCCTGTTATTTTTATAACCGCGAAAAGTGAAGAAAAAGATGAAGAATTAGGCTTAAAATTAGGTGCCGTTGACTACATTACAAAACCGATTACCCCAGCTATTGTGCTAGCGCGAGTGAAAACTCATTTGGCTCTGTATAATCAAAATCTTGCACTAGAAGATAAAGTTCGCCAACGCACTGAAGAATTGCATCACACCCGTTTAGAAATCATTGAGCGCTTAGGGCGCGCGGCTGAATTTAAAGATAATGAAACAGGGTTACATGTGATACGCATGAGTCACTACTCAAGAATCATCGCTTCACAAATGGACTTTGATGATGAATGGGTTGACCTAATCTTTCATGCTGCTCCCATGCACGATGTAGGGAAAATAGGTATACCTGAAGCCATATTATGTAAACCCGGTGGTTTGGATAATGAAGAATGGCAAACAATGAAAAGCCACCCTGAAATTGGTGCGGATATTATCGGTGACCATGATGACAAGTTGTTGCAAACCGCAAGAGAGATAGCCTTAACCCACCATGAAAAATGGGACGGTTCAGGTTACCCAAATGGATTAAAAGAAGGGGATATTCCGCTATCAGGAAGAATCATTGCTGTGGCCGATGTGTTTGACGCGCTCACCACAAAACGTCCATATAAAGAAGCCTGGCCAGTTGAAAAAGCACTATCATTAATCAAAGAATCATCAGGCCAGCATTTTGATCCGCACATAGTCGAAATATTCTTAAGGTGTTTGCCAAAAATTTTAGAGATCAAAGAAAAATTTGGCGAACCAGATGCTAAGGTAGAGTCGATATAAAAAATCGACTCCGACCTATGCTGCGTGTTTACTTAGATTAAACTGCGGTATTACGATTTATTGCCCCAAATTTTTGCCACGGCACGATCGGTGCCTAACGTGCCCACCACAAAGCCAACAAACCCTACTAGACCAAACACCACCACAGGAATTAAAAATCCCTTATCTTCTGCGCCCCAAGATAACAGGCAGACGCTGCTTGCTAACACTGAAAACAAAAACGACATGACAATTAATATTGTACGGTGGGACGCTTTATAAACCACAGGGTCATCCCCTGATTCGAATACGTCTAATATAGGGGCGAAGGCTTTTCTTAGCACGTCTTTCATGATGCTCTCTTTTATTAAAGGGTATCGGCGACCGCAAAAGTACGTTCTCGGTTGTGGCCAATATCTAAATCTTCAATTTGCTGCTTTAACCAAGCGTGGGCTTGGGTAGAGGCATGATAAGGATGCCAAATTATGTGCAAGTTGAAGGTGTCTAATTTCATGGGTAGCGACAATATCTTCAAGGGTAACTTGGTAGCATACATGTGAGCAATGCTTTTAGGGGTCACTAATAGATAATCACTTTGTG
The DNA here is from genome assembly GCF_040371755.1 of Oceaniserpentilla sp. 4NH20-0058. Lineage (NCBI taxonomy): Bacteria > Pseudomonadati > Pseudomonadota > Gammaproteobacteria > Oceanospirillales > Oceanospirillaceae > Oceaniserpentilla > Oceaniserpentilla sp. 4NH20-0058. The sequence continues at coordinate 58,936 of NZ_BAABWE010000010.1, read as the reverse complement.
ATATTAAGATAGGGGCCATCAGAAAATTCGGGGAAGAAAGGCTCACATTACGGGCTAAATCATTCTGAGCTAGCCATTGATCTACCATCCCAGAATGCTGACCACCGGACACCCAAACCTGACGGCATGATAAAAACTGATCTAACTCGATGGTATCCCCGTAATCCTTACTAAGCGCGCTGACGACGCACACTAACTCATCGGTATGCCAAAGGTTACCTCGTAATTGGCTGGGTAGGCTATTAAATCGGCCAATGGCGAAATCATAGGTGCCATCTTCTAATTGCGAAACGGGAATATCGGGCGATAGCTCGTGTATTTCGATTTTGATGTTAGGAGCCACCGCATTCACATGTTCAATTAAAGGCTGTAACAATAACAGTTGAACATAGTCGGTAGTGGCAATGTGGAACGTGCGTGCATCAGTTAAAGGATCAAAATCCGGTATGGGCGCTAAACTGTGTTCGATGGCTGTTAATGCAGAACGGATAGGGTGCTCAAGCTTAGTGGCCTTGGGCGTCGGCTGCATACCTTTACTGGTGCGCACTAATACTGGATCATCCAGTAGTTTGCGCAATCGATTTAGTGTATTACTCATGGCAGGTTGCGAAAGAGACATGCGGTCTGCTGCTTTGCTCACATTACGTTCAAGCATGAGAGCATCAAAGGCGCGAAGCAGGTTTAAATCGAAGTTATTGATATTCATGGTGTGAATAGTACCATTCAAACTATCAATTTCACAAATAAGTAGCAAATGGCTATTTTAGCCCCCGTTTAACTAGAATCAATCGAGCACATAGAAAATGACAGATTTTAAAGCCCCATTACGTGATATTGAATTTGTACTGAATGAATTAATAGATGTACAAGGTCACTACGAAGGCCTAAATCTACAGGACATCAATAAAGAATTAACCGATGCCGTACTTACTGAAGGGGCTAAATTCGCTGAAACAGCCCTAGCACCATACAATCGCAGTGGCGATGAAGAAGGTATTACATTCGAAAATGGCGAAGTAACCACGCCAACAGGCTTTAAAGAAGCTTATCAGCAGTATTGCGATAACGGTTGGGCATCAATGACGTCTAACCCAGAATTCGGCGGTCAGGATCTTCCTAACTCATTAGCGACACCTATTCATGAAATGATCATGGCTGCTAACTTGTCATGGCGCATATACTCTGGTCTAACTGAAGGTGCGACTCTGGCTATTGATAAACATGGCGATCAAGCTCTTAAAGATATGTACCTTGAGAAAATGATCACAGGCCAATGGGCAGGCACCATGTGTTTGACCGAGCCTCACGCCGGTACTGACTTAGGTATTCTTCGCTCTAAAGCTGAACCAAATGCCGATGGTAGCTACGCCGTTTCTGGTACTAAAATCTTCATTTCTGGTGGCGAGCACGACATGGCAGAGAACATTATCCATCTTGTTCTTGCTAAACTTCCAGATGCCCCAGGTGGCTCTAAAGGCATCAGCTTGTTCCTTGTGCCTAAATTCCTACCAGATGCCAACGGTAACCCAGGTGAGAAAAACACCTTAAGCTGTGGTTCAGTTGAACACAAAATGGGCATCAAAGGTGCTGCTACTTGTGTGATGAACTTTGAAGGCGCGAAAGGCTTCATCGTAGGTGGTGATCACAAAGGTCTAGCGTGCATGTTCACCATGATGAACGACGCTCGTTTCCAAGTAGGCCTGCAAGGTCTTGGTATTGCTGAAATGGCGACTCAAGGTGCATTAGAATATGCCCGTGACCGTATCCAAACTCGTTCACTTTCTGGCCCTAAATTCCCAGAAAAAGCCGCTGACCCAATTATTGTTCACCCAGACGTACGTCGCATGTTGTTAACGCAAAAAGCGTTAACTGAAGGCAGCCGTATGCTAGCTTACTACACAGCTAAAATGCTTGATAACGAGCGCTTCCTAACCGACGAAGCGGAAGAAAAAGCCAATGCGAAAAAATTAGCGTTCTTCATTCCTATTGTTAAATCTTTCCTGACTGATATGTCGCAAGAAGTAGCGAGCATAGGCGTTCAGGTTTACGGTGGTCACGGCTTTATTCGTGAGTGGGGTATGGAGCAGCTAATGCGTGATTCACGTATCTTGATGCTTTATGAAGGCACTAACGGTATTCAAGCACTTGATTTCATCAGCCGTAAAGTGCTGGGTGATGGCGGTACGGTATTGTCTTCTATGGCAGACGAAATCGACGCATTTGTGGCAGCAAACTCAGGTTCTGCATTAGTTGAAAAACTAGGCGCTGGTAGCAAGCAATGGCGTGAACTGCTTCAGTTTATTCTAGAAGCCACTAAGAATGACCCAGAAGAGATCGGTGCGGTATCGGTCGATTTCCTTCAGTTCTCTAGCTACCTGCTATTGGCTTACTTCTGGGCGCAAGCCGCTGTTACTGCACAAGCTAAATTAGATGCGGGCAGCACAGAACTTGATTTCTACAAAGGTAAAATTCATACAGCTGAATTCTACTTTGCACGTATTCTTCCTCGTGCCGATATGCATGCAAATGCGCTGTTGTCTGGTGCAAACAACTTGATGGACATTACGTCTGAGATGTTTGCGTAATACGATAATACGTTTAAGTTACTTGTTCTAACCCGCCGGCTTGCTGGCGGGTTAGTCGTTAAGCCTCGAGGATTCCATGTCTAATAATACTAACTCCGGATTTTTATTTGCCACCTGCCAGAACGTACTTTGTGAAGTGGGTTCATCTTTGCGTATTGGTGAAATTGTTACTGAACAAGGTTACAAGTCAGTTTTGTTTGTAACTGACCCAGGTATCGCCAGCTTAAACTTGCACCAGTCAACCATTGAAGGTCTGCAAAAAGCGGGCGTCGAAGTGACGGTATACGATGAGGTACAAGCAGATCCACCAGAGTCTATTATTTTTGCAGCTCTAGAGTGCGCCAAAAAAGCCAATGCAGAAGTGGTTATTGGTTTTGGTGGTGGTAGCTCTATGGACGTGGCGAAACTGATTGCCTTCCTAGCCCATCCAGAGTGTTCGCAAACTCTTGCGGATATTTACGGCGTGAATAATGCGAAAGGTCAGCGTTTACCTTTGATTCAAGTACCGACTACAGCGGGTACGGGTTCAGAAGTGACTCAGGTGGCCATCGTCACCACGGGTGAAACCACTAAGATGGGTTCGGTTAGCCCAATCTATCTTCCGGACTACGCTATTTTAGATGCAGGTCTAACCGTTGGTTTACCACCACACGTAACGGCTGCAACCGGTGTGGATGCCATGGTTCATGCCATTGAATCTTACACCAGCGCCATTAAAAAGAACCCAATGTCTGACCTACTAGCTAAAGAAGCCTTAAAGCTTATGGGTGCGAACATTCAAACGGCGGTGCATAACGGTAAAGACCTTGGTGCTCGTCAACAAATGTTGTTCGGTGCTATGTTGGCAGGTCAAGCGTTTGCTAACTCGCCAGTGGCTGCAGTTCATGCCTTGGCTTATCCGCTAGGTGGACATTTCCACATTCCTCACGGTTTAAGTAACTCGTTGGTTCTGCCGCATGTATTGCGTTTTAATATTTCTGAAGCGGCTGACATGTACGCAGAGCTTGCACCTTACACATTCCCAGATGTGGCATTCGAAGGTAGCTCAGAAGAAATTGCAGAGCAATTTATCGTTGAAATGGAAAAACTGATCAAAGACCTTGGCCTACCAATGACATTAAAAGAAATGGACATTGAAGAGTCTTTCCTTCCAACACTGGCTAAAGACTCTATGTTGCAAGAACGTCTATTGATGAACAATCCAAGACCTGTTTCTTACGACGACGCGCTGGCCATTTACACAGCCGCTTATCAATAAGCCAATAGGAAAATATTATGTCTGGTACAAGCCGTAGCGATTACGCTTATTTTAAAGACATCACCACCCGTTGGATGGATAACGATGTTTATGGTCACGTGAATAACGTGACTTATTATTCTTACTTTGACACAGCCGCAAACAGCTACCTAATTGAAGAAGGTGGTCTGGATATTAATAACAGTGAAATTGTCGGTTTTGTTGTGAACAGTGGTTGTAACTACACAAGCTCTATTGCATACCCTGATCAAATTGAAGCAGGTTTGCGTGTTGACCGTATTGGTAACTCTTCGGTTCAGTATGGCATTGCCATTTTCAAAAAAGGTGAAGAAGAGTCTTGTGCAAATGGTCACTTTGTTCACGTATTTGTAGACAAAGCCTCCAATAAATCGGTTTCTATTCCTGAACAAATGCGTGCAGCATTAACCAAAATTTTGCGTGAAAAGGTAGAGTCATGAGCGACGTAGTAAATTACCAAGTACAAGGCGACATTGCAGTACTAACCCTAAACTCAGCGCCAGTGAATGGCTTGGGCCATGCACTGCGCAGTGCCATTCAAGCAGGCTTTGATCAAGCCATCGCAGACGATGCAGTAAAAGCCATCGTTATTGCATCTGCCCACAAAATCTTTTGTGCTGGTGCTGACATTAATGAATTTTCTTCTGACAAGCGTTTTGCAAAACCAGAACTGCCTTGGTTGACCACTTACCTAGAAGCGTCTTCAAAGCCAATCGTGGCCGCCATTAACGGCGCAGCACTTGGTGGCGGTTTAGAATTAGCATTGGTATGTGATTATCGCGTGGCATCACCAGCGGCTAAGTTCGGTTTGCCAGAAGTAAGCCTTGGTATTCTACCCGGTGCCGGTGGTACTCAGCGTCTGCCACGTTTTATTGGTGTTGAAAAATCGTTAGAAATGATTGCGACCGCTAAAATCATTGGTGCAGATGCAGCGCTAGAACTTGGTTTAATTGATGCAGCCTTGCCTGCTGAAAACTTCTTAGAAGCCGCCATTGAATTTGCAAACAAATTAGTAGCCGACAATGCACCAGTTAAAACTTGTGCGGATATGGACGTAAGCAAGGAGGGAGTAAACGACGCAACGTTTGATGACTTTCGTGCCTCTATCGCTCGCAAAACTAAAGGCTACTTTGCCCCTGAACAATGTATTCAAGCAGTAAAAGCATCGACTGAACTTTCTTTGGCTGATGGCCTTAAAAAAGAAACGGAATTGTTCGAACTATGCAACGACACGCCGCAAGCACGCGCACAACAACATGTATTCTTTGCACAACGTGCCATTAGCAATATTCCTGGTTTAGATAAATCTGTAGCACCACGTGATATTAAAACCGTGGGTATTATCGGTGCAGGCACCATGGGTGGCGGTATCGCCATGAACTTTGCTAATGCCGGTATTCCCGTTGTACTACTTGAAGTAAAACAAGAATTCCTAGATCGTGGTCTTGCGAACATTCGTAAAAACTACGAAGTAAGCGTGAAGCGTGGCAAGCTAACTGAAGCCCAATTAGAAACTAACATGGGCTTAATTAGCGGCAGCTTATCTTACGATGACCTTTCTGATGTGGACCTTGTGATCGAAGCCGTATTCGAAAACATGAACATCAAAAAAGAAGTGTTCGCCAAACTAGACGAAGTATGTAAGCAAGGTGCTATTTTAGCTACCAACACGTCATACCTAGACGTTGACGAAATTGCAGCACAAACCAAGCGCCCACAAGACGTTATTGGTTTACACTTCTTTAGTCCAGCTAACGTAATGCAGTTACTTGAAATTGTTCGTGCCACTAAAACAGCAGACGACGTACTGCTAACGACACTAAAAACGGCACAAAAGATTCGTAAGATTCCTGTGATCTCTGGCATTTGCTGGGGCTTCATTGGTAACCGTATGTTTGAACCGTACGGCCGTGAATCGACTCGCATGGTGCTTGAAGGCGCTACCCCTGCACAAGTAGATAAAGCATTAACTGATTTTGGTTTTGCAATGGGCTTCTTGTCGGTAATCGACTTAGCTGGTATCGACGTTGGTTTCTTTGCCCGTGAAGGCATTCGTGAGCAATTAGCACACGACCCTAGCTATCAAGTTATTTGTGATAAATTAAATAACTTAGGTCGCTTCGGACAGAAAACCAGCCGTGGTTTCTACATCTACGAAGGTCGTGATCGCATTGAAGACCCAGAAGTCGTTGAGCTTGCACAAGCAACGGCGCAAGAGCTTAATGTTGCACAACGTGAAGTATCAGCTGAAGAAGTGATCGAGCGTACCATGTACTCCATGATCAACGAAGGCGCACGTATTCTAGAAGAAGGCGTAGCGTACCGTTCAAGCGATATCGATTTAGTCTTCTTGAATGGTTACGGCTTCCCTGGTCACCGTGGTGGCCCAATGCAATACGCTGATGAAGTGGGTCTAGACAAAGTACTAGAGCGCATTCGCTTCTACCAAGCAGAACTTGGCGAACATGGTAAAAACTGGTTTGAGCCAGCACCGTTACTGGTTAAGTTAGCGCAAGAAGGTAAGTCATTTAAAGATTATGAAGTAAAATAAGTTTTACTTTTTAAGTTTAAATGGAAAACCCAATCACGGAAGTGGTTGGGTTTTTTTGTGGGGTTTGAAAATGTAGCGGCGCACCTGTGTTCCCCGCGAACGAAGTGTAGCCAAAGAGTATGATAAGTGTTTTGCGCATGTACGTTATTCTTAGATTGTTAATTATTTAAGATTTTTCAATCTGGCTAACCAAAGCCAGTACGGTTTTTTTTCTCGGGGTACGTAGTTCCCGCACGCAGTGAGATCCCGAACCCTGCTTCGCGGCAACCCACGAGCCGCTCTCATAGAGTAATCGGGACGATTTGGTTGTAGCGGCCCGTGAATGCCGCATTTTGTTATCGGTACGGGTCTTGTCTACGGTTGGTTCTGAAGCAATGTGGGAGGGTGCTTGCACGCGATTTAGGTTTCTGGCGTTAATTGAAATATATTTCAAAATAAAGGCTTTTTTCATGAATTTAGCGTCGAAAAGTTAATATTGTCAAACAATGGCAAAACGCGCATATTCATGATTAAAATACTAACTTTATTTAGATTAGGAAATATTTCAATGTCAGAAGAATCATTTTCAATCGATATTCAAATCGAAAATAGTCCAAGTGAGGTTTTTTCTGCTCTAACTGTAAATATAGATCGATGGTGGACGAAATATTCAAATACGGGTTCAAAAAATGGAGATACGCTAAAGGTAGAGTTTGAAGGTGATACTGCTTGGGTTATGGAGCTTCAAGGAGTTCAGGAAAATTCTAAATTATCATGGAGTGTTATATCTGCACATCACAATCTATCTTCGTTAAGAAAAACAGATGAATGGAAAGGAACGAACATTCAGTGGGAAATCGACAAAACAGAATCTGGCTGCATTGTAAAACTCACCCATAATGGCCTTATTCCTTCATTAGAGTGTTATGAAATTTGTAATAATGGCTGGCAATATTTCCTAGGCAGCCTTAAACAGTTTTTAGAAACAGGCGAAGGTTATCCTTTTGGTTAATAAACTTTCAAAACACACAATTAACAAGTCAGGTTGAATTTCTGGGTTGGACTGTTACTGCGTAGCAGCTGAAACTTGAGGCGTTAGAAAAAGCTGATTAGCCCATACATTGAGCCTATCGATCCTACCATTTTTAATCCGCCCTATTATTTTCTTCAAAGTGTTCTCAAATACTGGTGCCTTTCCCCTTCAACAAGAGCCTGATTACATTCGTGCCAATGGTGCAATGCTTGGAATATCCGATTTCATGGTGTCTTGGTGTTAGGCCCTAGACTCAAATAGCAGTTAGTTAAGTGGTGCCTAATGGGTGTATTTGGTAAGCTTGGGAGCTTATTGTTTGAGCCGCTGAGTACCAGAGATGCCATTAGAAATTGCCTTATATGTTGGGATAATCGCTGCCTTTGGCGGTGGTTTATTCGTGATGCAGCGTCAATTTAGTCAGCAGCGCCAAACTTTTATGGCGGAAAAGCAGGTCTTTGAACAAAACCTGCAAGATATGAAAACAAGCCAAGAACAATACCGCAATGACCTACAGCAGGCTCAAACCCAGTTGGCGCTAAAAGAGAGCCACATACAGCACTCTGAGCAACAGCTCTCTCAAGCCCAGCAACAGCTTAGTCAAACTCAGATTCAATTAGATCAACACCGTGAACAACTGCAAAGTGCTCAAGGGCAATTGAAGCACCAGCAAGCCACATTGGAGCAACGCCAGCTTGATGTGCAAAAGCTAAATGAAAAAGAGGCAGCAATTGAGCAGCTCAATCAGCACATTAGTAATTTGAAAACACGGCTTAATCAAGAGCAAGTAGAGCGGCAAAAAGACCAACAAAACCTAGAAGAAAAGCTAGAACTGCTTAAAGCCAATAAAACTCAGCTTAGCCAAGAGTTTGAAAATTTATCAAATAAAATATTTGAAGAGAAAAACCAGCAATTCAAACAAACATCGCAAGAAGGCTTAAGTAATTTACTTAATCCCTTTAAAGAGCAGCTTGAAGGGCTCAAGAAAAAAGTGGATGACGCTTACGTTGAAGAAGGCAAAGATAGAGCTGCACTAAAAGCTCAGATAGGCGAGTTACATAACTTAAATAAACAAATTACTGAGGAAGCAGCGTCACTGGCCAGAGCCTTAAGAGGTGAAAAGAAGACCCAAGGTAATTGGGGTGAGTTAGTACTTGAAACCGTGTTAGAGAAATCCGGACTGCGCCAAGGTGCGGAATACGTTCGTGAAAAAAGCATCAACAATGAAGAGGGCGTACGTTATCGCCCTGATGTCATTATTAATTTACCTGAAGGTAAGCATCTTGTTGTGGATGCAAAGGTTTCGTTGAATGCCTATACCGATTACATTAATGCTGAAAATGAAGCAGACCGCATCAGCTACTTAAAACAACATGTTGACGCTGTTCGCATGCATATTAAAACATTATCAGAAAAGTCCTATGCAGAATTGCCCGATTTACAAAGCCCAGATTTTGTATTTATGTTTATGCCTATAGAACCTGCTTTTATGGTGGCGTTTGAACACGATGATAAGTTATTTAACGATGCATTTGAAAAACGTATTGTGGTGGTGACACCCACAACATTACTGGCCAGTTTGCGCACAGTAGCTAGTTTGTGGAGTATAGAGCGTCAAAATACCAGTGCTAAAAAATTAGCGGATCAAGCAGCAAAAGTACACGATAAGTTAGTAGGTTTTGTAGAAAGCATGGAGAAGGTAGGAAGCCAATTACAAACTGTTCAAGGTACTTATGATAAAGCATGGGGCCAATTGAAAGAAGGGCGCGGCAATTTAATTAGCCAAGCTCATAAATTCAAAGACTTGGGTGTACGGACTAAAAAAGAGTTATCAGCGACGATTACAGAGTCCTCAGAATTGGAATTTGAAGATGAGAACACTGAAGTTCGCACGACTAAGTCCATTAGTGAAAACACTGAAAACCAAGTAGAGTTTGAATTGAATAACTAGTAAACCACTATAAAAGGATACTCATGGCTAGCCATTTAACCGAAAAGGAAGGTAATTCTATCATCGATCAAAAACGCTTTGCGTTTATTGAATTGATGCTTATTTGGGAAGGCCGAATACAAATTAAACACATTTCCTCACAATTTGAATTGAGTGAAAAACTAGCAAAACATATTCTGCAAAAATACAAGAATCTGTATCCAGATAACTTACTGTACCAAGGCTCAAATGATTGTTATCAAGTAACACAAAGTATGGTGGCTCAATTTTCAAGTGGCAGCTTGCAAGAGTACATGCAGATTATGGGTGGTAATGATAATGTATCTAGCTTAGAGCTGCCCAACCGTAATTTACAGCCTGAAATTATCCGTCCGATTTTACAAGCCATTCGAGAACAGAGACGTTTACAGATGGGTTATGCGTCTGTTTCAGCGCCAGAGTTTTCCATGCGAGTTATTCAACCACACCATCTTGTATTTGATGGTATGCGCTGGCATGTTCGAGGATTTTGTGAAAAAAACCAAGATTATCGTGATTTTGTTTTAAGTCGCTTTCAATCCCCCACCCCAGCTGAACTACTTAATGATGCCGACCATTTTGATCTTCAAGACGAAGCGTGGAATACACTTTTAAGTGTAAGCTTTATGCCTGACCCAAGATTAGATGATAATCGTGCAAGAATTATCGCCTTAGATTACGATATGGAAAAAGCCCTAAAGGGTTACCGTAAAACCATGAAGGTAAGGCAGGCATTATTAATGTATTGGGTGCAACGTATGGGCTTGAATCAATACAATAATAATCCTCAGGCTCAGCAAATTATTTTAACCCCTGAAAGTGAGCAAATGCTAAAAGAGTATCTACCTTGATATATAAGCCTCTTTGTTCATTTTAGTATTTAATAGTTAAGCTTTTTTCTGATTTAATTTATCACATTGTTTTAGGCAGGAAGCCCTTTGTTAGTAATGGTAGAGATTCATTACTGAAAAGAATTGGGGTGTATTTGAACGGTGGCGCTTTATTCTTTGGGAATAAATAAATGCGCCACGCACGTTATAATTCGTTTAGGATTCTGTTTCTGCCATTGCCTGTTTTAACGCAGGGCTAGCTTCAGCTCGGTCAAATGCTTCTTGAATCGCTGCGGCGCGCTCAACTTGAAATTGACGAAACTCTGGATGAGTAAATATATAAAACTCATTATTGGTTAGGCCTTCTACAACGCGATTAGCTGCCAATTCGGTATCAATACCGGACATAACGTCTTCTTTGTTATCTGTAAATGCAGTGCGCTCTTTTACTGCTTTTTCAAAATCAGATGCGCCACCAAAACGATCAGGACGATTGCGCGCACTGTCATATATACCGGTTTTTACAAACCCTGGGCACAATACTGAAACTTCAATATTGTCTTTTGCAAACTCAGCGCGCCAGCTTTCACTTAAGCTTACTACGGCCGCTTTTGTTGCGCAGTATGCACCGCCATACGCTACACCAAGTACACCGGCCATGGACGCTACATTCATGATATGGGCACCTTCACCGTGTGCTTTCATGTGGGAAAAGAACGCTTTACAGCCAAAAACGACACCCATTAAATTCACATCAAGTAACCAGCGCCAATCTTTTTCTTTAGAGCTGGATAAACTGCCCACAACAGATACACCAGCGTTGTTCATTACAAAATGGACATTACCAAATACAGAAGTGGTTTTATTAACGGCCACTTCCCATTGTTCGGCTAGGGCTACGTCCAGTTCGACGCAATCTACATTAAATCCTTCTTGACGTAATACAGCTGTGGATTCAGCTAGCTTGCTGGCATTGATATCAGCGAGCATAATATTCATGCCTTCTTTGGCTAAGGCTCTTGCAGTATGAAAGCCAATGCCATCAGCGGCACCGGTGATAAATGCCGTTTTGCCCTTTAAATTATTCATGTTGAACTATTCCTTTTGTGAATGGCGGGTCTATATGAAGCTCAAATTTGGAATGACCCTGCTGTAATTGTTTTTATTTTGTGATTTTTATCAGTAAATCCTAGCTGCATCAAAGTATCAAGAAAAACACTTTTCCATGAATAGAATTTTAAATTACAAGGGTTTTATGATGGGTATATTTCTAAGGTTGTGATTGCTTTTGTGGGTGGTAAAAACAGTTAATGAAATTAAGTTTAAATTATTAGGGTTAGTTTTTTCAATTGGATCGTTTTTTTGATTATTGCTTGGCTTAATTGTTAATGGCCACTTGGTCTTTTAATTCAGCGATAAAGTTTACTTATAGGTACCCATGTTTTGTGCGAATGGAATACGAGCCATTTAAGTGGAAGGATTGCAGTCTATAGAGCTTGCTGTAAGGCGATGCCCTTGATTTGTGCGTAGACGGGTTGCCAAAGTTGAATCTTGAGCCGAGCAAACGAATAGGCTGATATCTCACTTAATAAATATTGGCCTTCAATGTTTAATTGAATGAGATATTGTTGGTTTTGGGTTTGTTCTATACGGCTGACTTTTCCATGTAAGATATTCATGATGCTGCTGTCTTTAGCAGGGGTTAAGGACAAACTAACATCACTGGCGGCTATACAAAGGCGTAACTGGGTTTCATGGGACGAGAGCTCCCCTAATGGTAAGCGCAGGGTTTGCTGGCCAATGGCACAATGCAGTAGCCCCTCATTATGGTTTGAGCTTGGTTGGGTATGCAATATGCTGCTTTTACCTAAACCATAAAAGGGATGGCTATCGTCTTGAAGGATATCCATTAAGGGTTTGGCTGGCATTGCCAACGTGCTATCACCTTGTTTTTCTAACATAATGACATGATCAGCCAATGTCAGAACCTCATGTATATCATGGGTTACATACAAAACAGGCAGCCGCCATTGGCTGTTTAAGCGTTTAATATAGCCCATAACATCTTGTTTGCTTTGCCAGTCCAGTGAAGCTAAAGGCTCATCTAAAATCAATAATTTGGGTTTACTTAGAATGGCGCGCGCAAGTGCTACTCGTTGTGCTTGACCGCCACTGAGTTGCGAAACGTTGTGGCTCAGTATGTCTTGTACTTGTAATGTGCTAATGCAGGTTGCCCAATCTTCATGAGTTGCATCCGAGCGCTCAAATGCAAAACGTAGGTTTTGCTCTACGTTCATGTGGGTAAACAGTTGTCCGTCTTGAAATACCATGGCAACGTTACGTTGATGACACGGCATGGCCAAACCTGCTTGTTTGTCGAGCCAATACTCTACATGCTGTTGGTTATGCCATGTGATGCGACCATCAGGGTGCTCTAAGCCACAAAGGCTTCTGAGTAAATGGGTCTTACCAATGCCACTTTGTCCAAAAATTACATGAGTACTGGGTGATGACCAATTAACATCAATATTACAGGCCAGCTTGAAGTGGCCTTTTTGCAATTGAAACTCTAATGCTAACTTCACAACACACCTACCTTGTTGCGGCTACGGCTAGCATAGATAAATGTCAGCATAATAAATGAAATGCCTAGCAGTAACGCAGATAACAAATGAGCTTCGCTGTATTCAAGGGATTCTACTTGCTCAAATATTTTAATTGAGATCACCTGAGTTTCCCCCGGTATATTGCCGCCAATCATTAATACCACACCAAATTCTCCTAGGGTATGGGCAAAACCTAAAGTGGCGGCACTGATGTAAGCGGGTTTGGCAAGTGGAAGAATGATATTTTTAAATCCGTCATAAAAATTTGCGTTTAATGTATAGGCCACCTCTAAAGGTTTTTTTCCTATTAAACTAAAACCATTTTGTAATGGTTGCACCACAAACGGCAGGCTATAAATAATAGAGCCAATTAATAAGCCTGTGAAACTAAATGCAAGAGTGTGGCCGCCCCACATATTTGCGATCCAGCCCCCCGGACCTTGTGGTCCAAGTGCGATCAATAAATAAAAGCCTAATACCGTTGGCGGTAAAACAAGGGGTAAGGCAATGATAGCTTCTAATAAAAACTTCGCTTTAAACTGGCTATGGGCCAAAAACCAAGCAATGGGTGTGGCAATAATAATTAAAATAAGTGTACTTAAAAAAGCCAGTTTGAAGGTTAATAGTAAGGCGTCCATAGCAATCCTTTATTTTGGCAGCAAGTAGCCATGGGCTTCAATGATAGCGAGAGTGGCAGGCTTGCTTAAAAACGCCATAAATTCATAGCTACTTCTTTTATTATTTAAACGCAGTGCACTTTGTTTAATAGGTTGATAACAAGATTCATCCACAATGTGAACATGCTCCTGTGATTTATCCAGCACTTGTGACATGGCCACAAAACCCGCTGCTACATTTTTACTATCAATAAATTGAAATGTTTGGGCGATATTTTGTCCGACGATTAACTTTGGTTTCCATAGGTTATACAGGTTTAAACATTTCAATGTTTGTTCTGCGGCCAACCCATAGGGAGCTAGGCGAGCATTGGCGACACTGATTTTAGGGTAAGCGGCCTTGTTTAATACACTTTTTGGTGTGTCAGTTAGCTTTAATGGCGTTTGACTATAAAAGACTAAGCGACCAAGTGCATATACGGTTAATGCATCTTGATTTAATTTTCTTTCTTTATGCAATTTTTGCCATAAGGTTTGTGGGTGAGAGGTATTGGCAGCTAATAGAATATCGAATGGTGCACCGTGGGTAATTTGCTGTGTTAATTGCCCTGTACTGGCGGTGATGATATTTATTTGGTGTGGTGTTTGTGTTTCAAATTCGGATTTTAAATTAACCAGTGTTTGCTTGAAATTAGCAGCGACGGCCACATTGATAGTATCGGCTTGAGCGTATGAAAGCATGCTCATGAAAATAAATATAAGCGTGCTTAGTTTATTTATCATTAATGTTCCATTTGTCTAAAGCCATTTTATCTTTTTCTAATGCTTCTACCCAACGATCCCCAATTGTGGTGGTTTCTTTTTTCCAAAACGGCGCACGCTTTTTTAAAAAGTCCATTATAAAATGGCAAGCATCAAATGCCGCTTCACGATGAGCACTACTTACCGCTACAAAAACAATCTGGTCGCTCACATGTAGTTGCCCAACGCGGTGAATTAAACGCACTTTTGATAATGGCCAACGCTCGCAGGCTTGCTCGACAATTCCGTGCAGGGATTTTTCAGTCATGGCTGGATAGTGCTCTAAGAATAAGCCCGTGACGCCTTGACCTTGATTCATCTCGCGTACCAAACCACTAAAAAACACAATGGCTCCATCCTGTGTATTATTGGTACGCATAGCCGCGTATTCGCTGGCTACGTCAAAATCATCCGTTTGCACTTTAATGCTTATGCTTGGTTGGGCTGTGTTCATTGTCTTTTTTTAACCACCTGTTACTGGTGGGAAAAAAGCCACCTCGTCGTTGGCGTTAACGATGTGATCGTCTGCTACCATGTCTTGGTTAACGGCGCACATAATGGTTGGTTTATTTAATTGTTCGGCCCATGCAGAGTGATTGTGAATCAGAGATTGTTTGATTTGTGCAACCGTGCAAGGTGTTTCAATGTTTAGTTCAACACTTGCTTGACCAAACAATTCTTTTAATTGGGCAAAAAATAAAATGTTAATCATGTTATTCACCTTGGTTACTGGCAACAAAGTGTCCTGATTTACCACCTTGTTTTTCTAATACACGTACCCCAGAAATGACCATAGCTTTATCAACGGCTTTACACATATCAAATAAGGTGAGCGCAGCGACGGATGCAGCCGTTAAAGCTTCCATTTCTACACCGGTTTGCCCAGCCAGCTTGCAAAGACTTTCAATGCGAATACGGTTTTGATCAGCTTGCACTTCAAATTCGACTTTTACTTTGCTTAACATAAGCGGATGACAAAGAGGAATTAACTGGCTGGTTTGTTTCGCGGCTTGAATCCCTGCAATACGAGCGGTGGCAAATACATCACCTTTGTGGTGATCGCCTTTAATGATCATATCTAAGGTTTTAGGTGTCATTTCAATGAACGCCTCAGCGCGAGCGATACGGGCTGTTACCGTCTTTTCGCTCACGTCTACCATGTTGGCTTCACCGTTTTGGTTTATATGTGTAAATGACATATTAACCTCGGCTTTCGCAAGATGCGTCTTGAGTGTTTTTCAATTGCAGCACAAAGTTGCAAGGCTTGTGGCGGCTATCTAATTGGGATTCAATAATCTCATCCCATGCGGTGGCGCAGGCATTGCCAGAACCGGGCATACAAAACACAATGGTCTGGTTTGCTAAACCGGCAACGGCTCGGCTTTGAATGGTACTGGTGCCTATTTGGCCGTGGCTAACATGGCGAAAAAGCTCACCATAACCATCAATGGTCTTATCAAAGAGTGGGATGACGGCTTCAGGGGTGCTGTCACGGCTGGTAAAACCAGTACCGCCAGTGATCAATATTCCTTGAATGTTATCGCTGGCAATCCAATTAGAAAGCGCCGCGCGAATTTTGTAAATATCATCAATAACAATGGTTTTGTCGGCAAGAGTGTGACCGGCTTGTTGAAGACGTTCTACCAATAATTGACCGCTGGTATCAGTGGATTCATCACGGCTGTCAGAAACCGTTAAAACAGCTAGTTGAAGGGGGATAAATTCAGCGTTAAATGTTTTAGCCATGGTGATCGTCCAATACGTTCAAATCACACGATTATACCTTAACCCTAAGATACGAGACAGGGTGGAACACAGATAACCAGTGGTAACTCTAAAGGGTAGGCATAGGTTTTATAAGGGTTTAGATGCAAAAAAGCCTGCCTGTTTACACAGGCAGGCTTTCTTTATATGCCAGTAGCGCAGTAATTAACGCTCTAGTTGATCGGCCTTACCTTCAACGCCATCCCACTCTTCAGCGTCTGGTAGTTTGTCTTTCATTTCAGTGATGTTTGGCCAAACATCCGCTAACTCAGCGTTAATTTCGATAAATTGTTCTTGGCCTGCTGGAATCTCATCTTCGCTGTAAATCGCTTCAGCTGGGCATTCTGGCTCACAAAGCGCGCAATCAATGCACTCGTCAGGGTGAATAACCAAAAAGTTAGGGCCTTCGTAAAAACAATCTACTGGGCAAACTTCTACACAGTCTGTGTATTTACATTTAATACAGTTTTCAACAACAACGAAAGTCATAGTAGGGTCTCAATCTCATCAATTCTATTTGGCGTTGATCTAGCTTGCCTTATGCGGCGACATTTTAGTGCTGCAATGGCCAAGGGGCAAGGGAATCCGCCTGTTTTAGTTGTAGTGCGCACTTTATACAGGTTTCTTCTATAGTTTTAAAACCGATTAAAGTAATGACCTTAATTGATTTAGTGAATGAAGACGGTGTCTCCTTCATATTTACACCTAGAGGAATTAAAGCAGACAATTTCAGCTTGAGAACGTTAACGAGAGGTGGATTACCCAACCCCCGCTTCGCGGCGCTGCTCGGGGTGCAGTGATTGTAGTGGCCGGTGAATACCGCAATTTGTTATCGGGCAGAGTGCCATGGAGTGTTTTGGCCAATGGGTTTAGGGTTAGAGCTGAAAAGGTTTTGATGTGTGGCAAGCAACCCCGCACTCAGTTGATACTCCACATGTGTGTTTTATAGATACTGTGAACTCCTGAAATATTCCTTTTTTATTAGTGCTTCGGTAATTCCAGCAAAACTGGAAAACTGGAAAACTCATTGGTCTTGCATGTGAATGGAAAGCAAGAACTCCCGCAGTAAAATAACTGTATAGATAGACAGTGTATTTTCAATAATTCAAAGAATCCATGCGCGTTTTTACATTTAAATAAAATAATAATGCGCGTTTTTACTGGTGCCCTGAATTTAAATCGTGCAATATCAACGACTTATAAAAATTAACCCTGAGATTGCGAGAACCCGCAATTAGGGTAATACCGCGCATGCGCGTTTTTCTTGAGAAGCCGAAACGGAATTTGGTCTACAGCCCAGTAATGGCGAGTCTTCCAAACGATTTCCCCTTCAAAATCAGAACTGCAAAAACGCGCATGCGCACGATTAAAATGTTGCTTGCATATAATAGGCATCAAATACTGAAGAAAAACCGTTAAAATCCAAACCTATATAGTTTGTTTTTTAAACCAGTTTATGAAAAGAAAATCTAATTAGGAATTTGACAAAGATAATTTTCACTCATACGGTAAAGAAGAGCTTGGGCTGTGAACAAACGCGTTTAGTTTCAACAGACCCAAGCTCTTCTTTACCGCAGTGTGTATCTTGTCTCAGCGTTTTCCTTTTTTGATTTCTCTTATAGTAAACGGGTACTGGCACTGGAGGCTGGTAAAATTAAAAATTTTAATAACAGTATCGTACCCGCAAGCAACAAGTCACTGAACGAGACCAGCAAAGCTGGCTCGTTAGTTAAGCGTTATGCCCAAAGGAACTGACGATCAATGAATCAAGATTGGATTCTTCAAAAAAAGGAAACACGCCGGACTTTTTCAAAGTCTACTTGGGTGCCTTTGAGGGCATCAATTAACGATGAAAAAGGAAACTGCAAATATATAGGGCACGTTGGCGAGTACTTTGGTTGTGGTTCTGTAGCATTTCCTCCAGAGCACAGAGAAATAGCAGAAAAAGCTAGCTGGAGTGACATTGGTATTGGTTGTACTCCTCAACCTTATGCCTATGAAGATGGCTATTATTCTACAATTGAACAGTACCAATGGAATGACAAAGAACCAATCGGAATCCATCTTATATTTGAGCACCCTCAACCTGTAGTTGGCGGAAGTTTATGGATATTGAATCCTGACTTAGTAGTAGCGCTTCGTCTTATTAAAGAGGGGAGTAACTGGGTAAGGCCAGAAGAGAATTTTGTAGTAGTAGCTCGGGAGGTTCTCGATGACAAAGGGGAACAGCGCCTCATCGAAATAAAAAGAGAGTTTCTTCTCGACTATTTAGCGGCTAGAAATTTATCTCTAAGGCTATCGTACTATCGACAAAGAGTTGAAAACGTACCGACACTTGAAAACAGCGAATATGCTGACCTGAAAGACCACCAAGAAGAAAGGGATGGCGGCCGATATGAACTACTTATTCGCAATGTGAATGATGTATTTGGCGGTAGTTGGGCAATGTTTCGTGCTTGGCGTACAGATGTAGACGAAGAGGAAGACGCTTCTGTAATGGGGCCCGAAACAAACGAAAATACTGATTATGAAAAGTCTGAAGGAAACAAGTCCGGTTATGATGGTGTACGGGTGGAAGGAGAATTTTGGCGGGATGAATGGATTGAACACCAAGGCATAAGCAAACGCGTTAGAGGGGACGCTGATACAAATTTACCTCAATTCATAGTCGAAACTGATAGTACTCGTATCGCATCAGCTGAGCTAAACAATGAAGACGTTGGAAGGTGGCTGTGGTTTCGTTCAAGTATTGTAAATGAGCTGTTGGGGCTTCGAGGCTTCTCACTTGAATGGTATACAGCCGAAACAGGTTCTATTCACTCAACGTCCGGTTATCGAATTCACTTTGGAGTAAACTCAGCGGATTTCATTACTGTATATGCTTATGACATCGCCCGTCTGCCTTCATGGGAACAGCACTTATGGGCCGCACATAATGCAGTCCCAGAGGGCAAGGTTTCCAGTGAGTTGTTAGATTCTCAAGTTAAGGCTCAACCCGCATCCACACATGCAGTAGAGGAGTTACTTTTCGAAGTAATGCGCATCCTGGAGAATGGATTTAAGCAAGAGTTTAATGTTTCTCTTTTCTCACATGATATAGACCGTGAAGAAGCCTTAAAGAAAATATCCAGATTCGAAAGTAAAGATCAGGCGTCATTGCTAAGGCTAGCAAAAGAAATTGTACGCGTTTTCTCTGACCGGCTTAATGTCAAAGAGTTGCGGGCGTTATCAGCACATGCGAATAAGGATAAACTTGGCTCAAATAAACTACTTCAAGACATACTATCCCAGAAGGTTGGAGATGATGCTGCTCGTAAAGTCTTTGGTCCAATTGTGGGTGCTTATGATATGCGAGTAGGTGATGCACACCCGACAAGTTCAAAAATCGGAGAAGCCTTAGAGCTTGCCGGAATTGACACTGAAAATTCGTATTTAAGGCAAGGGCAACAATTGATTTCCAATGTTGGGCGGTCAATTTGGTGGATTGGTAAGATGATGTTTGAAGACCCTAAAAAATGATGAGGCCCGCAAGATGGCATAACAAGGCGCTGCTGTCGGACAAATTTTCCGCTGCGCTCCAAATTTTCCGCAGAGCGCGGCGTTATGTCTATTTATAAAAAGGAATTTTCATGAGATTTATATTATTAATATTTGTTATCGGGATAAGTTTAGTTGGCTGTGTTACGCAGATGTCTAAACGAGAAGCAATATCAATTACGACTCCTCATTATTCTGAACAAATATGTTTACAGCACGAATATCAAAATTGTGTAGGTGTAGGTTCATATTCAGCATGCCTAAATGAAATTAGCACTTATCATAATCCTTGTTCTTTTAGCGCTTTTAATTCACAGAATGAGATTGTTGATAGGTCTTGGGGGCAAAGTCACGAATTCAAAGTTGGTTCAAAATCATATATTAAATGCTTAATAAATAATCACTTTCGCGATAAAAATAGTGATTTAAGTGATCCAATGTGCAAAAAAATTAGCAACTCTTTTGATCAATAAACATAACAAGGTTAGGCATCCTCGCCTTCGGCTAAACCTTCGCAAGTTGGTACTTTCTTTGTTCCAAAAAAGTCGCCAACTCGCTACGGACCATGCTAAAGGCGTTAGATCTTAAAGTGAGGCTAGAGTAAAATTTAATCGTAAGGAGGAATTTATGTTTTTAGTGCTACTGAAATTCTCAGAAAATAAAGCAAGGGCAAGTGACTTTATGGAAGGCCACAATCATTGGATTAAGCGTGGTTTCGACGAAGGTATTTTTCTTTTGGTAGGGAGCTTGCAGTCTGGTTTAGGCGGTTCAATTATTGCCTTTAATACCACCCTGTCTGAACTTCAACACAGAGTGAATGAAGATCCTTTTGTGGAGCAAGGCATAGTAATCGCTGAAATACTTGAAATCGACCCCAAAAAGACCGACAAAAGGCTAGAATTTCTTTTAAGTTAAATTTTTGGAGACAAAAATGAGCTCTACCGTTGTTGGTGCGGATGGAAAACCTCGCTGTCGTTGGTGCGCTACTGCACCAGAATTCTTTGATTATCATGACAAAGAATGGGGTTATCCGGTAAATGATGATATCCGTTTGTTCGAAAAACTATGTCTTGAAAGTTTTCAGTCGGGTTTAAGTTGGCGCACCATTCTCGCTAAACGCGAAAATTTCAGAGCAGCATTTCATGGGTTTGATTTTGAGAAAATTGCAAATTTCAAAGAGAAAGATATTGAACGTCTCTTAAAAGATGAGGGTATTGTTCGTCATCGTGGAAAAATAGAAGCTGTTATTAATAATGCTCAACGTGCAATTGAGCTTGTTAAAGAAGAAGGTTCTTTAGCGGCTTACTTTTGGAGTTTTGAACCAGATAAAAACGATCAGGTTGAGCCGCAATCAGCTTCTATATCGAACGAATCAGTTACCTTAGCAAAAGCCTTAAAAAAGAAAGGCTGGAAATTTGTCGGTCCCACCACTGTGTATGCCTTCTTGCAGGCAATGGGGCTTATCAATGATCATGTGGATGGCTGTATTATTCGGAGGAAGGTAGAAAGTGCACGAAAAAAATTTAAACGACCGAGTAAGTAGCCGTAACAAACGGCTCCACGCAGACGCCCAAAAATACGCGCTTTTTGCTGCGCTACACTTTACCACAAAAACCTCTCGGCTGGGCGCAGGTGAGCCGAGCGTTGAGACTGTAGAAAAAACTCAACGTAAAATAAAAAACGCGCTCTACGTTAAATTTGAAGAAAGTTTAATGGTCAAACCTATGCAGATGTTAAACTGAGGCGCATTTTTAGGGTTATTTTTGTCCTATTTTTTAAAAATAAAGTAATGGCTGAGAGTTTTTACAGTCTCGTTAAGCGGTGCAAGGATCCGAAATCCCGTGAAATACAAGATTATTGATAAATCTCAATCGGAAGAAATTGCTAAATTGGCAGTATGTCTAACAAATGAGATTATTGATCGAACCGGAATTCAACACTTTGATGTTGATGTTCCGCTAGCGATAGAGCTATGCGAAAACTATGTCTCAAATGGCCTTTATCATGTAATGGCTGCATTTGATGGAGACAAAATTATTGGTTTTGGCGCTATATGTGAAAGTCATTCACTTTACGCAGAAGGAAGTTTTGGCATAATTCAGGAGTTTTACGTAATGCCAGAATATCGATCAAGAGAAGTAGGCAAATCACTTATTCAAAAGATTGCAAAATTTGCCAAAGAAAAAGAATGGAAGCGTCTTGAGTTATGTACTCCGCCAGTTCCAGAATTTGATCGTACAGTCGAGTTCTACCAGTCTAATGGCTTTGAAATAACTGGCGGTTATAAAATGAAGTGTGTAATTGCCTAGTATCAAGTTTGAAGTGCTGCGCATTTCGCCGCTTATATTGGCATTAATCAGACAATCGAAAGAGCTCATATTTTTCTATGCAAAATTTAATTCGCTTTATCCGAAAGTATTCGACAGGAAAGATTGTGATATCTTTTTTTGTATTGACAATGGCTGTGTATCTAACAATGCTGTCCTACTCAATTCCAGCTGTTACCGCGTATGCTCCCCACTTACCGATATTCGATTTATCCCCCACAGGTTATTCGTTTAGTTATGCCTATGAGCTACTTGATACCTTGGGGAGCGAGGGGCGCGACCTTTATCTATATACACAGTTACCATTAGACTTTATATATCCCGGTTTATTCTCTATTACTTATTCACTTCTGCTTGTTTGGCTTTTTGGTAAAACCTTCAAGGAAAAATCCAAGGTTTACTATTTTGCGTTAGTCCCGTTTTTGGCTGGAATATTTGATTATGCTGAAAATGTACTAATTGTAAATATGATAATGTCATTCCCCGAACTACAAATTACCACAGTCAAAATTGCGAGTATATTTACTCTTTTAAAAAGTAGTTTTACACTCGTTTTCTTTATGTTGTTAATTTTAGGCATTGTTCTGCTAATTAAACAAAAATTTTCAAGTATTCGAACATGAATTAGCTAGCAACCCGTAAGTCGGAAAAGCGAAGCGCCTTCCGACAGTTGATGCTCCTGTATTGAAAATTTACCATACATCGGATGACGCTTTGCCTATCCAACCTGTAAATCAAAATTATCACCAAATTTTTTTTAAGAAATAATCGTAAATCAAGAAATTATTCAGACACCCATAATAAATAAATCTTGTTTCAGTGCAGAATTATTCAGACACCCACGATAAATAAACCTTGTTTCAGTGCTCACATTGAAAATCCGAGGGTTCTATATATTACTTTTAGTTTTTTATTGATCGGAACCCTTTAGAAAGAGCCTGAATTTTAAGAGGTTGGAAAATCTACGTCTAAATTTTAATTATTTCCTTGAATATCCGGCGTCTCGAAAAGTTTTTAGATTTATCCATTGTGAATAGTGAAGCTGGGATGTATTTTGCCAATGTCTGACTGAGACTGTTTAATTTCAGTCGATCAATGGTTTTTTGATCATCCAAGCGTTTTTGAAGTGAGGATTTTGGTTTTCTTCTAAGGGTTGGAAAATGCCAGCCGGGAAACAGCGGGGTCATAGTAAAATAATTGGTCAAATACACGCAACTATTTTACCATGCAAAGCTGGCTTAACTTAGTGCCATTCGGGTCAGAGTACTTATTAATAGGAGGAATACAAAAAATGGAATGCCCAAAGTGTAACTATAATAGATTAAAATCAGATCATGCGCCTGAATGGCAGTGCCCTTCGTGTGGTGTAGCCTATAATAAAGTTAAGAAATCAGTAAAAGCCCAAAATTACTCAAAAAATAAAGCTATAACTAATACTGAAAAAAATGATTGGATAATTTATATCATGCTTGGAATAGGCATATTTTTATTTACTTATTTTGATTCACTTGATGGCATGATTAGTTGGTATAGTGAAAGTAAACGTATCACTCGAGATATATCCTTAGAAAATCAACAATATCAATATTATTTTTTTTTAGGTGTTCATTATTTCTTCTCTCTTTTGGCATCTTTAACAGGGGTCTATAAATTGCTTAGACGAAAGGCTAGTGATTGAAGAGTTTCTTAATTAAATTAGAGAAGGAGAGTTACTTTATTTTTGGTGGTTATTTGCAATCATACGTCGGATGACGCTTCTCTTATCCAACTAACAACTCAAATTTTCCACCAAGAAACTTTCAGCATCAAGCGCCAACCAAATTCGTACCGATAACAAAATGCGCCATTCACGGGCCGCTATAATCAAAGCGCCCCGACTCTATCATTTGTGACGAGCGGTTCGTGCGCCGCCGCGAAGCAGGATTTCATTTCGTTCGCGGAGCACACTGGCTCCCTACCGCTAAATCGCGTACAAGTTCGCACCTACAACAAATAACAACCTACAAAAAAGCCGACGTCAGTCGGCTTTCTCATATCTAAATTTAAAAATAAAAAACCATTAATCCTTAAATTGATAATCCTTAAATTGCTCCCGTAAATCCACTTTATTAATTTTACCTGTCGCCGTATGGGGTATTTTACTCACAAATTCCACCCCATTTGGTAACCACCATTTGGCTACTTTGTCTTTAAGTAACGTCATGATGGACTCTGTGGTTGGTGCGTTGCTGGCGTCTTTTGCAACGACTATTAATAGTGGACGCTCTTCCCATTTAGGGTGGGCCACACCAATTACGGCGGCTTCAAGAACATCGTCATGTCCCATGGCGGCGTTTTCTAAATCTATGGAGCTGATCCATTCGCCGCCAGATTTAATTACGTCTTTTGAGCGGTCGGTGATTTGCATATTGCCGGTAGCGTCGATGGTGGCCACGTCGCCGGTATCAAACCAACCGTCTGCATCTACCGCTGGTTCGTCAATTTTGAAATACTGTTTGGCGATCCATGGGCCTTTTACCAGTAGGCGGCCAAAGGCAATGCCGTCGTGGGGAAGCGGTGCGTTATTGTCGTCGACGATTTTCATTTGAACACCAAAAGGTGGGCGACCTTGTTTGGCTTTTATATTGAGTTGTTGTTCGTAAGGCAGTTCTCGTTCACCTATTTGTGGTTTGTTGACGCTGCCTAATGGGCTTAGTTCTGTCATGCCCCATGCGTGCCATACTTCTACGCCGTAATTTTTTTCAAAAGCTTGAATCATGGCTTTTGGTACAGCAGAGCCACCAATTAATACGCTCTCAAGGCTTTCGACTTTATCCCCAGAGTTGGTGAGGTGTTGCAGTAGCATGGTCCAAACGGTGGGTACAGCGGCTGAAAAATTCACTTGGTAACGGTTGATCATATCGCATACGTTAGCGCCGTCTAAATGGGGGCCGGGTAATATCATTTCGGCACCACTCATGGCGCAGCCGTAAACTAATCCCCATGAGTTAGCGTGAAACATAGGCACGATAGGTAGGACTCGCATGGCATTGTTAAGCCCGATGACATCAGCACTTAATAATGCCCAACTATGTAGAACGCTGGAGCGTTGGGTGTAGACCACGCCTTTTGGATTGCCTGTGGTGCCAGAGGTATAACAAATGGAGGTGGCTTGTTCTTCAGGTAGTTCAGGCCATTGGTAATCCCCTGATTGTTCATCTAGCAGGGTGTCATAACATATGGCGTTGGGCAGAGTGGTCTTTGGCATATGTGCTTGGTCTGTCATGATCACATACCCTTTGACTTTAGGTAGCTTGCTTTGTAGAGCTTCAAGTAAGGGTACAAAGGTGGTGTCTAAAAATAAGAAGCTGTCTTCGGCATGGTTGATGATGTAATTCAGTTGTTCTGGGAAAAGCCTTGGGTTGATGGTGTGCAATACGCCACCCATGCCGGATATGCCATACCAGCATTCAAAGTGGCGATATGTGTTCCATGCAAGGGTGCCCACTACATCACCTTTTTTTACGCCTAGTTTTATCAATGCTTGCGCTAATTGCTTGCTACGTTTGGCTGCATCTTTGTAGGTGTATTCGTGAAAATGGCCTTCAACGGTTTTGGTAATGATGCGCT
Organism: Oceaniserpentilla sp. 4NH20-0058; assembly: GCF_040371755.1. NCBI lineage: Bacteria > Pseudomonadati > Pseudomonadota > Gammaproteobacteria > Oceanospirillales > Oceanospirillaceae > Oceaniserpentilla > Oceaniserpentilla sp. 4NH20-0058. The sequence continues at coordinate 33,455 of NZ_BAABWE010000010.1, read as the reverse complement.
TGGTTGGGTGGAACAGTTCGGCGTGGGTCAACAGTTGGCTGACTAATAGTGGTTGCTCTTGCATTTGGCCAAGCATGTTTTGTCCTTTGTTATTGTTTTCATAAAGTGGACATAATGTGGCGCAATTGGAAATACAAAACAAGACTAGGAATGAAAATTAGAGCAAACAATTTTATTGCCAATTGAATTCTTTAAATAGGTGCGAAAGTCGATTATCTAGAGGGGCAGCAATGTGAAGGGGCGCGCCTGTCATTGGATGGGTAATTGACAATGTACGGGCATGTAATAATAAACCGGAGCATTGGTAATGTTCCGCAATGTAGCGGTTGTATTTGCTTTTGCCGTAGCGGGCATCACCGATAATTGGATGGCTTAGGTGTTTTAAATGACGGCGTATTTGGTGGGTACGACCTTGTTTAGGTTTGGCTTCTACCCAAGAGAATCGACTTTTTGGGTAGCGGTCGATTTGCGCATCTATTTCGGCATATTTAATGGGTTGAAACGCGGTTTGTGCTTCTTGGGTGGTGGTTGTATCTTGTCCGTAGTCGGCCATGCCTTTTAATGGGTGATCAACAAATATGGGTTCTTTTAACCAACCTCGTACCACTGCCCAGTAGGTTTTTTCAGCGTGTTCCCAGTTGCTTTGTACTTCATGACTTATTTCACTATTAAACGCGAATAGCAGCACTCCCGAAGTTGGGCGGTCTAATCGATGAATGGGAAAAACATGTTTACCGGTTTGGTCGCGCACCATTTGCAGGGCAAATTCTTTGGCATCTTTGGCCACCCAGCTTTTATGAACCAATAAACCGCTTGGCTTATTAATCGCTACTATATGTTCGTCTTGAAATAAAATATCGAGCAAGGTTGGCACCGTAAATCGCTAAATTGTACCAAGTTCACACTAAGCTGAATATTGAAAGTTAGGCTAGGTGTTGTTGGGGGGATTTTTGTTTGTTGGTTTGTTGAGAGAGCCACCATTCATAGGATGTGCCCAACATTTCATTCAGTGATGTGTGGTTTTTGTATTGTAATTCCCGTTTGGCTTTTTCACTTTCGGCGGTAACATTGGCGCAAAGTACATAAGCGTTTTGCAGACTGATATCGGGTTCTTTTTGGGTAATGAGCGCTCTTAAGGTACATGCTAATCCTCTTAATTTCACTAACCAGCTTGGCAATTTATACATGGGGTGGGAGTGCTGCATGTAAGCGCTGAGAATCTGAAAGACTTCGGTAAAGTCAGTGGTGGGGCCTGACAAAATATAGTTCTCTCCACTGCGCCCAAGGATGAAAGCCTGAATATGGGCAAGGGCTACCTCTGGTGCGTAACAAAAGGATTTTCGTCCTGGTGGTATGCCGGGTAATTGGTCTTCTTTGATGCAGTCGAATAGTTTAACCCAGCTGCGATTATCATAAGGGCCGATGACGGCAGTGGGGTTAAGTATCACGGCATCTAACCCTTTTTCAATGTATTCACGAACCACTTCTTCTGCTAGAAATTTACTGCGGAAATAACGAACGGGGCAATCCATACCGCGCATTTCGCTGTTTTCATCCACCGCGCCATTATGGAAGCCATAGACTGCAATTGAGCTGGTGTGAATAAACCGAATCGCGCGTTTTTCAAGGGCAACCTTACATAGGTTTTCAGTGCCGGTGACATTGGTTTGGTATTGTTGGCGTCTATCTAAACGCCATGCTTGGGTATCGCAGGCTAAGTGAAACACGGCATCAACCGATGGGGGCATGGCGGCTCTTAGGCTATCAATGTCTGTGATGTCCCCTTGTTGCCAGTGTAATTGTAAGGTATCTGAAGAAAATTGTTTGCACGGGGTGCGGTATAATGCCGTAACCTGCCAGCCTTGCAATATGAGTTGCTCAACAACATTGCGGCCTAAAAAGCCGGTGGCTCCGGTAACAAATGCGTGCATGAAAATCCATTTTGTTTAGCTATAAACCTCCAGATTACCAAGTTTAGGGTCATACACTAGGACTGTTTCAGTCAACTTGACTTAAAAATCCGTCCACCTTTAGATGCATCAGATGGCTATATTCAGTAGAATGCATGCCCTTTTTATTCACCTGTGGTGCTGTATGTCCCGTGATCGTATTTATGCTGATGATAAGCAAGCCTTAGATGCATTTGCGTTTGATGAGGCTGTGGCACGGGTGTTTCCGGATATGATTAAGCGTTCGGTGCCCGGTTACACCATGATTATTCCAATGATTGGGATGATTACCGAGCAATACGCCCAAGCAAACAGTCATCTGTACGATTTAGGGTGTTCGCTGGGGGCATCTCTATTGGCCATGCGTCACGGTGTAAAAGTAGAGGGCTGTCAGTTGGTGGGCATAGATAACGCAGCGGCGATGCTCAAGCGTTGCCAAAGCTATGTGGATATTGATAACGCTATCACCCCAGTTGAATTAGTAGAAGGGGATGTGACGGATTTTCAATACAAAAATGCATCTGTGGTGACACTGAATTTCACCTTGCAGTTTATTCCTTTGGAAAAACGCCAAGCACTGATTCAAACACTGTACGATGCCATGCTGCCCGGCGGTGCGCTAATTTTGTCGGAAAAAATCTGTTTCGATGAACCAGAACAAACCTTACAGCAAGAACTGCATTGGGACTTTAAGCGGGCCAATGGTTACAGTGATCTAGAAGTGAGCCAAAAGCGCAGTGCATTAGAAAACGTATTAGTACCTGAAACTGCGCAAGATCATATCAACCGCTTGAAACAAGCTGGGTTTTCTAAGGCGTATACTTGGTATCAGTGTTTTAACTTTACCTCATTTATAGCGGTGAAATAGCCCCATGGAATTAACTGAAAATTGGTTTAATCAGTACTACCAAGATTTAGTTGCATTTATGCAGCAAGAAAAACAGCCCTTCCAAAAATGGGGTGAGGTAATCGAAACACAATTGCATGATTTTTACATCGCCACTCCTCACGGAGATATGCAGCGTTGGCTAGATGCGTTTGTGAAATTACCAAAACCAAGCAATGTGAGTTGCCAGTTAAATCAAAGTGCCATTGAATTTCAGTCAAACCACATTACCCCAGAGCAAAACCAACAAGTTCTAGAAAGCCTGCAAGGTTTAATGCCGTGGCGTAAAGGTCCATTTCAGTTTTTTGATACCAAGGTGGATACAGAATGGCGCAGTGATTGGAAGTGGGATCGGATTGAACCTCATTTGTCACCGTTACATGGCCGTACCATTTTAGATGTGGGTTGCGGCAGTGGTTATCACATGTGGCGCATGTTGGGTGCTGGGGCTAAGCGTGTTATTGGTGTGGACCCGAGCAAGCTTTTCTTTTGGCAATTTGAAGCGGTTAAAAAATATGTGACCTTAGCTAATAAAGCAGCGCCCCCTGTACATTTATTGCCTTTTAAAATGGAAGACGTACCAATGAATTTGCGGGCGTTTGATACGGTTTTCAGTATGGGAGTGTTATATCACAGACGCTCGCCGTTGGATCACTTAACTGAGTTACAGCAAGCTTTGCGCCCAGGTGGTGAGGTGGTGCTAGAAACCTTGGTTATAGAAGGGGAAGAGGGGCAGGTACTGGTGCCCGATGACCGTTACGCTATGATGCGCAATGTGTGGTTTTTACCCAGTGCTAAAACTTTGTGCCAGTGGATGCGTCGTTTAGGCTTTAAAAACGTACGTATTGTGGAGCAAAACTACACCACATTAGATGAGCAGCACACCACGGATTGGATGACATACAACTCGCTAAAAGACTTCCTAGACCCTAACGATTCAAGCAAAACTGCTGAAGGGCATCCTGCACCTTTACGAGCCACCATCATTGCAAATGTTTAGTCTTTAATATTTGCCAAAGTGGCATTGCACAGGTTTTGTAAATCTTGCGGTGCCAATTCGACATCCATGCCACGCTTACCGGCACTGACATAAATGGTTTGATAGTTCAGGGCACTTTCATCTATAAATGTTGCTAAACGTTTCTTTTGCCCAAGCGGGCTGACGCCTCCTAATACATAACCGGTTGTTTTTTGCGCGTCTTGTTTATCGGCCATGGCGGCTTTTTTACTGCTGGCGGCTTTGGCAACGGCTTTTAAATTTAAGCTGTGACTGACAGGGACCACGCAAACGGCTAATTGCTTGTCTAGCTGAACTATCAAAGTTTTAAACACTAGTTCTGGTGATAAGTTTAATTTTTCCGCAGCTTCTAAGCCAAACGAGGTGGCATGAGCATTATGCTTATATTCATGAACGGTGTGGGTAATGCCCTGTTTTTTTAATAACTTAATGGCTGGGGTCATGGGAGCTTTTTTTGAAATAGCATGTGGACGTAACGACCAAGGTCCCGATAAGGGGCCTGTAAGCCCAAGCTAGATTCAATTTCTACAAATTCAGCTAGGGTTTTTTTGTCGCGCATAAATTTAGGCATGTGGTCATGGATGCACCGAATGCCTCGCCAAGAAACGAGTTTTAAATTGAGGGATAATGCTTTTTCTAATACCTGTTGTGGGTCCAGTGGGTTTTGCGGCATTAAGTGATTTTTATCATGGTGGAAGTAATCATTATGAGCGCGCTGCCAAGAACCATTCATAAGGTTACGCCAAACAATGGCGTGGCGGTTGTAAAACATAAGGCTCAAGTGGCCGTTGTCTTTGACCATGTGCTGTAAGGTTTCGATGGCATCAAGTGGCTCGCTGAGCCATTCCAAAACCGCATGATTCAGTACTAGATCAAACGTTTTTTCGAGTGTGTCAGGTAACGCTTGTAGAGGGCCACAGATAAAATGGGCTTGTTTACTGGGGGCTACTTCTTGGTGAATCAGTTTTGCCTCGTTGAGCATGTCTTGGCTAATATCTGTAAGTGTTAATTGATGCCCTTGGGCTAGAAGTGCTGATGAAAATTGCCCCATGCCTCCGCCAGCGTCTAATACATCAAGTGATGTTTGATCTTTGATAATGTTATGTAGGTCTAAATCCAGCATTTTAAGGCGTAATTGGCCCTTTAAAGTGCCGTAGATTTGGCTGTTAAAGCGCTCAGACAAACCATTAAAGTTACGATCCATTTCTTAGACCTTAAGAAAATAGGCCAGTTTAACCAAAAGAGAAAATACGGCCAAGTAATAAAATATGATGAAAGCTAGAGTTTATGGGGTTTGCAGTTGCTTACATGAGAAGATTTGGTATGCTCAGGCTCATTGTTAAGAGGTATTGAAATGAAATCGTTTTTATCCCGTATAGTGACTCCTTTACTGGTGTCTCCGTTATTGATTTTAAGTGCAGCTGTGCAGGCTGAATATGAGACCGTATTTTTAGATTTGGCCGCTAGCAGCGAGATGAGCCACTTCCGTTTAGGTTTAGGCGATACTTCACGAGGCATTGATGGGGATAAAGTCACCAGTATGTTCTATCTTGGCTATTATCAGTCTGATGATGTGACAAAATTTGAAAATCAAAATCTAGGCAACCAAAAAACCGAGATTATCACCCTAGGTGTGGGTGGTTTTGGTTATTTAGAGAACCATGAAGAAGAAGGCGGCGCTGAATTCGATTTTGAATTAAGTAAGAGCACATCCGAAGCCCTTGATTATGACCGTACTGCCTTTGGTATGCGTGCGCAAATATTTTTACCTATGGCCGCAGGTCTTCAAGCCAATATTGGGGTGAATTTACGTCCTTTCTTTTTATCTCAAGATTGGGATGAAACGGCTAACCTTGAATATGAATACCAAGCGGGTATTGAATATGCCTTTAACTGGGATATGGCCATCTATGCCCATTACCGTTATTTAGGTGCCTACCTTAAGAATGATGACAAAATTAACATGGCTGAAGGCACATTGTTTGGCTTACGTGCACGTTTTTAATCAGCAATATAATTTGCAATAGAATTGGATATTTAGATTGACCAGCATCCTCCCCCCTGTGGATTTACCACTTGATAGTATTTTACCCGACGAACCTCTATTACTTATGGGCGCAGGCCCTGTGCCTGTATCGCAAAAGGTGGCCATGGCCAACTCCGTAGTGATTAATCACTTAGGTGACACTATGAATCAGGTGATTGAGCGCGTACGGGTTATGTCTCAATACGTGTTTCAAACCGAATCTAAACACATTATTGGTGTGGCTGGCCCCGGTAGTGCAGCTATGGAAATGGCCATTACCAACTTAGTCTGGCCCGGTCGCAAGGTATTAAGTGTTCAAAATGGATTCTTTAGTGGCCGCTTAGCTGAAATGGCGCAACGTAATGGCGGTGACGTGACACTTTATGATGTGCCGTTGGGCGAAGGTGCGTCACCTGAAAAAGTAGAAGCACTTTTAAAGTCGAATGATTTTGATGTGCTCACCATAGTACAAGGGGAAACATCTTGTACCGTTTGGAATGACCAGTTAGCTCAAATTACCCAAATGGCTCACGAATATGGCGTACTGACTATAGTCGATGCGGTATGTACTTTGAGTACTATGCCTTTGGAGATGGATAATTGGAAAGTAGACGTAGTGATCACAGGAGGCCAAAAAGGTTTAGCGTCCATACCGGGGGTATCCTTAATTGCCTTTAGTGAGCACGTTTGGCCAGTGATTATCGAACGCACGGCCCCAATGCCTCATTGGTGCTTGGATGTGCGTTTAGCTCGCCAGTTTTGGGAGGAAAAGGGATACCACTATACTGCACCCGTTAGTGGTATTTTGGCCTTACATGAGGCTTTGCGCCAAGTATGCCTTGAGACTCTTGAAAAGCGTTTCGCACGGCATAAAATGTGTAGTCTCGCGCTACAATCGGCGGTTGAAGCCATGGGGCTTGAGTTATTTGTACAATCTAAAAGTCGTTTAAATAGCGTAGTGGGTATTAACTTACCACAAGGTGTTGATGGTAAGCAGGTTCTTAAAACCATGTCAGACCTGTATAAAGTTGAGATATCAGGCTCGTTTGGTTTACCTATTGTACGAATTGGCCAAATGGGTGAACAAAGTCGGGCTCATAACTTATTTAGAACCTTACATGCGTTAGGAATGAGCATGAAATATTCCGGAGCTAGTATAGACTTACCTTCAGGGATGGCCGCTTTAGAGCGTGCTCTAAACGTAACAGGTAACGTAACGGCATAAACATGAAACAGCTTGTGATGATATGGGTATTGATGGTCGCACTTCCTGCGATTTCTCAGCCCATAGCAACACAAGATGCAGCACAACATGGTAGTGTTCAAAGCATTTGGCCCGGTGCTTATTATTTAGTTGACCCAGATAATGCATATCGCGCAATTGAGATATTGAATGAACCACCTTTCCACCTGCAGACTTCGCAAGGGCCACCCAATTTAGGTTTTGTTGCAGGACAAGTATGGGTTTGGAGCCGATTGCATGAGCATATTCCTAGCTCGTTACAACTACAGATTGGCTTTCCTCATATAAAAAGCGCCAGTGTTTATGTTTATTCAGAAACTGGTGAATTGCTTGATTACTCAGAAGATTTTGTCTCCCAGCCTTTTTCAGATTTACTTCAACCTAGCCAGTTCCCAAATACCAGACTCAATAATCTTCAACCCAACGCGACGATAATATTAAAGTTAAGCAGTGATCATGCTTTACGTTTGCCGATAAATATTGGTAGCCCTAAAGCATTTGCTCAAAATAATATTGCACGAATGGCGATTATTTTTGTTTCTTTAGGTGTACTGCTTGCCTTATTTGTTTATAACCTAATTTTATTTATTTCAACGAAGCGTCTGTATTATTTATTTTATTGCTTGAACTTAGGTTTATTACAAATATTTTTTGTAGCTGATTTAGGCTTCTTTCGCTATTTTTATGCCGTTGATCACTGGCTGAATTTACCACAGACTTGGGGTATTTCTGTATGTTTAGCCTTTATATTTGCCATTCTTTTTGCGCAGTCATTTTTACGTTTACCTAAGTATCACCCCAAATGGAATAAATGGTTTTATACTTTAATACTTTCCGTTTTTGCTAATATTATTTTGATTTTGTTAGTCAGCCAAGAATTAGCAATTGGATTTTACTTAGTCATTAGTGCCTTATATCAAGTAAGTGTGTTGATTGTCAGTATTATTGCATTAAGGGGGGGCTTCAGGCCTGCGCGATTTTTTCTATTAGCTTGGGGTTTTTTAGCAGCTGGTGGGTTTATATATCAGTTAACAATTTTAGGTTCAATTCCAGTCAATCTATTTACTGAGCATGCATTTTTAATAGGCACAGTGATAGAGGCTTTATTGTTGTCTTGGGCGCTAGCTGAACTTATTGGTAAGTTGCAATATGAGCAGCTAAAAAATGAGCGTCATTACCAGAGCATTTTACAAAAAACCAGTAAGCGTTTATCCAATGCACTAAGTGCATCAGAGAAACATAAAAAAGTAAGAGATGTATTTTTGAAGCATATCTCTCACGAACTTAAAACCCCACTTCACTCTATTCAACATATTTTAGAGCTCTCTTTGCAAGGTTATAGCGCCAGTAGCGAATTACTACATGACGCTAGCCACAGTACCAGATTAATTTCCAGACACATTGACAAGTTGTTGCTGAATACAGAGTTAAGTGCCAGTGAACCAGAATTTGAAAGTGAGAGAGTTGATATTAATTCAAGCTTAAAAAATTGGAATGATGATTTTTATTTTGAATGTCATGCTCGCAATACAGAGTTTTCGTTAGTAACAAATTTATATGATTGGGATGAACTAGAAGGTACGGTTAGGCCAATCTATTTAATGTTAACTGAACTCATATATAAATTAGCTGACTTAGAGATAGAAAGTATTCTGCTTTCTATCTCTTACCAAGAAAATCGTGCTCAGTTACATGTGAGCTTAGATATGCACTGTACCGGTCAGTTTGTCTGTGTTGATGGAATGAGCATATTCCAAAATGAAAATGACTTAGCATTTTTTGAACAAATACTCGCTTTGCTTGGCGGTCAGTGGAATATCAACAGTGATGCTCCAATATTGCAAGTTGAACTGATGATTCCAAACATTATTGTGCATGCCAAGCAGCTCGCAGATCAATTACCTAAACGTGTATTGGTGATAGAAGATAATGAGATCAATCAAAAAGTAATGGCAAGTATGTTGACGAGAATGGGTATTGAGTTTGAAATTGCAATTAACGGGCAGGAGGGCTTAATCAAGCAGGCTGAAAACCCGGCTCCGATTATTTTAATGGATTGCCAAATGCCAGTTTTAGACGGTTTTGATACCACTATTGCCATGAGACAAGACGTTCAGCGTTATCTAGACCCTATTATCATTGCCGTTTCGGCCAATAGTATGGAAATGGATAAAACCCGATGTATATCCGTGGGTATGAATGATTTCATTGCTAAACCCGTACGTATGGAGGATTTACGTTCTAGCCTTTTGCGCTGGGAGAGCGCCAAATAATCTGCCATTGAATGGTGCGTAAGCCTGTATCTCGCTTTGCACTTATGCCGTAACATACTGTTTTAATCATTTAAATGCTTTTTTATAGGTCGAGGCTAGTCGTAAGGATTCTATTCTTGGTACTATGCGCGTGCATTTTCAGGTGGTGATGTTATGGCCGTACAGTTAGTCGATAAGTTTAACCGAGTAGTGGATTATGTCCGTATATCGGTAACGGACCGCTGTGATTTTCGTTGTGTGTATTGCATGGCCGAAGATATGGTTTTTACCCCACGGTCTGAGCTATTAACCCTTGAAGAAATTGAATTAGTTGCACAGGCATTTGTTGAGCTTGGTGTGAGTAAAATTCGCTTAACCGGTGGTGAGCCGTTGGTTCGTCATGGGATAACTAATTTGGTTGAAAAAATAGCGTCATTACCGGGGTTAAAAGAGCTAAATATGACCAGTAATGGCAGTCAGTTACCTCATTTGGCTGCTCCGCTAAAAGCGGCGGGCCTTACGCGTTTAAACATCAGCTTAGATAGCCTTGATACAGATAAATTTAAGCAGCTAACCAGAACCGGTAACCTACAAACCGTATTGGATGGCATAAAGTCGGCTCAAGCGAGTGGATTTGAAGAGATTAAGATCAATTGCGTGATGCTCAAAGGGCGTAACGATGATGAAATCTTAGACCTTGTGGACTTTATTCGTGAAAATCAGCTGGATATTAGTTTCATTGAAGAAATGCCACTGGGTGAAATTCAAGAGCATGATAGGGCACTAACGTTCATGAGCAGTGCTGAAATTCGAGACGTAATTACACAAAAGTATGGCTTGAATGAAAGTGGCGACGCCACAGGGGGCCCAAGCCGTTATTGGCACTTCTCTGATGGCCATTTTAGTAAAATTGGCTTCATTTCTCCCCATAGTCATAACTTTTGTGACACCTGTAACCGAGTCAGAATTACCGCTCAGGGAAGATTACTACTATGCCTAGGAAATGAGCATAGTGTTGATTTACGAAAAGTTGTTAGGGATAACCCCGGGAAAATAGAGCCTATCAAACATGCTATTATTGCGGCTATGAATTTAAAACCTGAACGCCATCACTTCGATTTGGCGCAAGAGGTTCAAATCCTTCGCTTCATGAATACCACAGGTGGTTGATTGGTTTTATTTTAATTGTTCAGTAGTACAGCAATAAGATTGAGCACATGAGTAGTTTATTTTATAACTTTTTGGGCAATAGCCCTGTCTGGTACAAAAAATCTATTATTGGTTTTTTAATTCTAAATCCATTACTTGTAATGATTCCTGATGTTGGATATACAGTTGCGGGTTGGGCGTTAATTGTTGAGTTTATTTTTACCCTTGCATTAGCCTTAAAGTGTTATCCGCTTCAGCCTGGTGGTCTTTTAGTGTTAGAGGCAATTGTATTAGGGTTAACCAGCCCAGAGGCGGTTAAAACTGAAATCATGGCAAATTTTGAGGTGATATTGCTACTTATGTTCATGGTAGCTGGTATTTACTTCATGAAAGGCCTATTGCTCTTCATATTTACTAAGTTGCTATTACGGGTACGTTCAAAGATTGTTTTGTCGCTAACCTTTAGCATTATGGCGGCTATTTTATCGGCCTTTTTGGACGCTTTAACTGTGACTGCCGTTATTATTGCTGTGGGTGTAGGGTTTTATAGTGTCTACCATAAGGTGGCATCAGGTCGTCAATATCATCACCATGACCACGATCATGGAGATGATGCCTCTTTGCATGAGCATATGCGTGAAGACTTAGAAACCTTTCGTGGTTTTTTGCGCAGTTTGTTAATGCATGGTGCTGTTGGTACCGCTTTAGGCGGTGTAGCTACGTTAGTAGGTGAACCGCAAAACCTATTAATAGCCGAGAAAGTTGGCTGGGATTTCATTACATTCTTTATGCATGTAGCGCCCGTTTCTATTCCAGTACTTATTGCTGGTTTGGCTACTGTAGTGGTGGTCGAAAAATTCAGATTATTTGGTTATGGTAATAAATTGCCTGAAGTGGTTTACAGTATTCTTAAGGAATATGATGAGCATCAGGCTAAAAAACGCACAAAAAATCAAGTCACACAATTATGGATTCAAGGTGCTGCGGCAGTGTTTTTGGTGATTGCTTTAGCACTGCATTTGGCACCAGTTGGCCTGATTGGGTTGACCATTATTGTGTTGCAAACAGCGCTCAATGGCATCACGGAAGAACACCAAATCGGACACGCTTTTGAAGAAGCCTTACCCTTTACCTCTTTGTTAGTTGTGTTTTTTGCTGTTGTTGCGGTGATACATGATCAACATCTATTTACGCCAATCATTGACTGGGTGTTTGCTCAAAGCGTGCAAGCTCAGCCTTTAATTATGTTTTTTGCTAACGGTTTGTTATCTGTTATCAGCGATAACGTGTTTGTTGCAACCGTGTACATTAATGAAGTGAAGGCCGCTTATGATGCGGGTAATATTACTAAAGAGCACTTTGAGTTATTAGCGGTTGCAGTGAACACGGGTACTAACTTACCAAGTGTAGCCACGCCAAATGGTCAAGCGGCGTTCTTATTCTTATTAACCTCAGCAATTGCGCCTTTAATTCGCCTTTCTTATGGCAAAATGGTTGTGATGGCTCTTCCTTACACCATAGTGTTAACGGTTGTAGGAGCCGTGTGTGTAGCAAGTCTATAACGGCTATCACTTAAATTTTAAAGGGCTAATATTAGCCCTTTTTTACGTTCGCCATATTTATCTGCTTTCCTGTGTATTATGGGTATAATTCGCCCCATTATTGATTTAAAGGTTGTTCACATGCTCAGTTATCGTCACGGTTTTCATGCAGGTAATCATGCAGATGTCATGAAACACTGGGTATGTGTATTAACCGCAAGTTATATGGTGAAAAAAGACAAACCTTTTTACTATATTGATACCCACAGTGGCACCGGCCTTTACAGCTTATATGATTCAATCGCGAAGAAAACCAATGAATCACAAGGGGGCATTCAGACCCTTTGGGACGAGAAAATACCTGCAGTATTCAAAGAATACATGGCAATCATCAATCAATTGAATCCAGGTGAACGCCTTAAAAACTACCCGGGTAGCCCTTGGTTTGTACGTCATTTTTTACGCCCCTCAGATCGTGCTAAGTTGTTTGAACTGCACCCACAAGACTTTCAGGTGTTACGCAAAAATTTTGCTAACGATAAAATTGTCTCGATGGAAAAAGTGGATGGCTTTGTTGGACTGAAAGCCCTACTACCGCCGCCCCCTAAACGGGCAATGGTGGTAATAGATCCACCTTATGAGCAAGCCAAAGAATACCAAATGGTGGTCGCTGCAGTTGAGCAAGCCTTAAAGCGCTTTCCTACAGGAGTGTACTTGGTGTGGTATCCGTTGATTAACCGTAACGATAAGCAAAAGATGAGTGAAACCATGGCGCGTAAGCTGAAAAATCTAAAACCTAAAAGCTTTTTAGATGTGCGTTTTTGGGTGTCAGGTGATAATGAAGAACAGGGTATGTATGGCAGTGGTTTAGCTATTATGAATCCGCCTTGGGACCTAGAGCAAAAGCTGAATGAAGGCCTTCCATATTTGGTTGATAAAATGGGTGTGTCAGAACACGCGGGTTTTAGCATTGAGTATGTAGAGAACTAATCACTCATTATCTCTATTACGCCAATGCCGATAACGGGAGTGAACGTGCTTCCCTAGGTTTTGGCTTTTTTCTTCAAAATAATCTACGCCAAACAGAATCACCACTACCACCGCCGATAGTTTTAAAGCACTGGATAATTCACCAATACCAATGCATACACCCACGGCGGCTAAAGCCCAAATGGTGGCAGCACTGGTTACGCCGTATACACTTCGGCCTTTACTAAGCATTACACCAGCCCCTAAAAAACCAATACCAGTAATGACTTGACCAATAATACGTGAAGGGTCTGTCATCTTGGCGTCTTTAGAAACGTATAACGAGCATGCAATAAATATGTAGGTGCCCAGTATAATTAATGCGGATGTGCGTATGCCGGCGGGCTTTCCTCGAACTTGTCGTTCAAATCCAATGATGGTGCCACACAGTAAGGCCGTAAAAATAGAAGGCCAATCGAAAGGTGTTATTGTTATAAGAGATTCAGTATCCATACACTTTAAATATAGTGCAGGATACTGATATTACCAGTTCATGACGTCATAAATGGCGAAGAGTTACTCGTAAGTGCACAAGTATGCAGAGTCAACGTCTACTTTTACGCCAAACTTCACATTGGCTTCAACAATGAATGACTCACCTTGGTTAAAGGTTTTCCATTCTTGTGTGCCAGGGAATTGGATATTCAGTGCGCCAGTCACAACCGTCATGGTTTCTTTTTGGCTAGTACCAAACTCATATTCCCCTGCTGCCATTACACCCACAGTGGCAGGTAAGGTTTCGGTTTTGTAGGCAATGGATTTTACTTTACCATCAAAGTATTCATTTACATCAAACATGATGACTCCTTTAGGGTTAGGTTGCTTAAAAAAGGGTGGCGATTCTATCACTGGCTTGCTTTTGCTCCTAGCGGAGTTTTTTGTGTTTAAAAAACAAACAAAAAGAGGTTTTATCTTTTTTAGGGGTTTTCCTTTAAAATGCTCCATCTTATCCATTGGACGCATTAACCTTGCAGTTAACTGATCAACAATTAAGCATTATTTCCCATAATGAGGGACATGGAAAAGTAATTGCTGTGGCAGGTGCGGGTAAAACCAGTACGTTGGCATTGTTCATTAAGGCAAGACTTGATCACGGGCAGAATTCAAAACGCCTATTGGTGATTATGTACAACAAATCTGCACAAGTGGATTTTTCTGAAAAACTGCGTCGTGTGATGACCGGCCCGTTGCCACAAGTACGTACTTTTCATTCTTTAGGCTTAAAAATTTATCAGGGATTAGTGCAGCAAGGCTGGTTAGCGGGTTTTCAAGAACAGCTTATATCCCAGTCAGAGCAAGAGTACATTTTATGGCGCTTACTACAGCAACACGCTCCAAACAAAAACCTTGTTCAGGAAATATTAAACGATAAGAAAAAATGGCTAGACCCTATGATGTCGTTTATGGAGCAAGTGAAAAGCGCATTAAATCCAGCCAAAGCGGTGTTTAATCAATCAGGTTTACCCAAGCAATGTCAGTTTTTTGTGAAGGTATTTGCAGAGTTTGAATTGTGGCGTAAGCAACAGCAGCGCATCACCTATTCAGACATGTTGTATGATCCTTGTATGTTATTCAGTGAGCGCCCAGATTTAGCCGCTCATTATGCCAACCACATGGATTGGATTTTAGTGGATGAATATCAAGATATTAACCCCATACAGCAATTTTTATTAGAAACCTTATCTGGGCAGCGAGCAAAGGTGTTGGTGATTGGCGATCCGGATCAAACTATTTATGAGTTTCGAGGTTCCAGTAGTCACTTTATGTTGAGCTATTTTGATGAGCACTTCAAAGGTGCCATTACATATGAATTAAGTCGGACATTTCGTTATGGTCATGACGTGGCGTTATTAAGTAATCAATTAATTCATTTGAATAAACAGCGCCAGCCAGTGATGGCCATTGCCCATGAATCCAACCCTGATACTCAAGTGCAATTACATACCGATGACGATTACGCCAGACGAACATTGCAGATTATTAAACAAGGGCTAACTCAATACCCGCCTGAACACATTGCAGTTCTGCTGCGATTATGGGGTATGAGTGCACCTTTGGAATTGGCTTTGCTGCAGGAAAACATTCCTTATCAAATGGCCCATCATTCATGGGTACTTGAGCGTTATGAATTACAGCCTTTTATCATGCTTTTTGAAGTGGCGGCGAAAGTGTTTCATTTACACGGCCAGCGAAAACGATTTAACAGTTGGCTGATGTTTTTAACGTTTCCTGCTTTAAAAATAAAACGTAACCAACTGGAAGCTATTGCACAGCAGTTATCATTATCGAATGAAGAGCCTGTGCGTGTATTTAAAGAGATGGACAGTGAATTATCCACTTGGCAAAAACAACAAGTGGAAAACCGTCTTCAGTTAGTGACGCTTGCGTTACACCCTCGAATCACGGCACATCAGTTAATTAACCGTTATTTAAGAGAAACCGACTTTTATAAAGGATTAAGTGACAGTGCATTTAGCAGTCAGCAAGTGGATGATCGAATTGCAACCGTTCAAGGGTTTTCTCGGTTTTTAGCTAAGATGAACTTAGCCGCCAACGGGACTCATGATTACCTACAAGAATTAACCTTACGCAAGCGCGAGCAAACTGATCAAAAAGGCATTGTTATTAGCTCAATACATCGGGCGAAAGGATTGCAGTGGCCAGTGGTAATTTTACCCGGGCTAACCGAGCATTATTATCCGTATCAAAGTGATGGTGAGATGCAACAAGCCACATCTGTTGAGAGTGAGCGGCGTTTGTTTTATGTGGCCATGACGCGCAGCATGAATCAATTACACCTTATAACGCCCACTCAGCAAGCAATGGATTCAGGGCAAAATACTATTAGTCCGTTTATTCAAGCTATGAATGTGAGTGAACTGCTTACGCTTCAGCAAGCTTATAAACAAGGTGAGGGTACAGTGAGGTTGTCCAAACCGATTACTAAATTAGCAAAGCAGTATGCTGAAACTCTTGCTTGGCCGTTGGAAATTAAAGTTAAAGCAAGTAAAGCGCCTAATATTAAAGCGTCAACGGCAAGATCTAAAACACAGGTACCAAGTATGGAGGTGTGGGTTAAACATCATCGATTCGGAAAAGGGCTGATTAAGTATGAAACCCAAAGTCATTGGCAAATTCAGTTTGAGGATGGTTCTGTAAAAACCTTAGATAAGCACATTGCTCAGCCCATGATGCAATGGTTATAGTTTAGCTTGCTTTATTTCTTTTTTGCTAAATCTGCTTCGGCTTCTTCAAGCCATAACTGTTGATCTTCATCTAAATATATTTGATCAAGCAATTCCGCAGCATAATCCGCTTTTTCAGCGATGGATTTAGCAACCAGAACCGCCATAATTTGTACCGCAGGGACTTCGCTCCAAATAGAGCTGTGCAGGCAATGCCAATAGTTTATGTCCAATGTTTTAGGTTTGTTGATTTGTGACTGGCAAGTTTCACAGATGAATATGCAGTGTTCAAATTCAGGCTGTTTAGACAATGGCGGTACTTCATGCACAAACAGCTTTACACCATGGTTAGCGCAAAGTTCACAATGACTTTTACTTCGACGTGCTAAGTCTTTACCAAAAGAATTTAGTTCGT
Organism: Oceaniserpentilla sp. 4NH20-0058; assembly: GCF_040371755.1. Taxonomy (NCBI): domain Bacteria; kingdom Pseudomonadati; phylum Pseudomonadota; class Gammaproteobacteria; order Oceanospirillales; family Oceanospirillaceae; genus Oceaniserpentilla; species Oceaniserpentilla sp. 4NH20-0058. The sequence continues at coordinate 16,762 of NZ_BAABWE010000010.1, read as the reverse complement.
TTATGCGTCCTTGGTGTTTATCGGCACCTTTGCTCATGTTTGCAACTCACTGTTTGGATAATTTAAGTATAACCCATCACATCAATAGTTGGCTTGTTTTGTATAAACTTAATATGATGTGTGGATAACAATAAATATAAAAGGTACTCCATGGAAACATTTGTAAACAAAGTGGCTGTGGTTACAGGAGCAGGCTCGGGTATTGGTCAGGCTCTATCAATTGAGCTGGCTAAGTTAGGTTGTCAGCTTGCATTAAGTGATATTAATGCTGAGGGTTTAACGGCTACGGTTGATCAAATTAACGCCATTACCCGTGAGACCAACGTTCACACACAAGTACTCGATGTATCCAAGCAAGAGGATGTAACTGACTATGCTCAGGTTGTCTTTGCTGAATTTGGCGCAGTTGATCTGTTATTCAATAATGCCGGTGTGGCGTTATCGGCGATGCTTGATGATGTCAGCCGTGATGATTTCAATTGGTTAATGAATATTAATTTTTGGGGCGTTGTTAACGGTTGTGAGGCATTTCTGCCACACATGAAGCAATCACCTAACGCACATATTATTAATATTTCTAGCATATTTGGGATGGTTTCAGTACCGGGTCAAGGCACTTATAACGCAGCTAAATTTGCGGTACGAGGATACACGGAGTGCTTGCGTCAAGAAATGGCGTTAACTTGTCCAAGTGTCATGGTGAGTGCCGTTCACCCAGGGGGGATTTCAACACAAATAGCTCGTAACGCTCGAATTCCAGAGGGGGAAGACCCAGAGGAATTAGCCAAACAATTTGATGAGGTGGCCCATACTACCCCTGAAAAAGCGGCTCAAATTATTTTAGCAGGGGTTAAAAAAAATAAAGCGCGCATCATGGTGGGCTGGGATGCGCATATCGTACATTTTGTGTGTCGCTTACTGGGCGCACGCTATATGAAGCTGACTCAGTGGTTATTTAAACGTAAAAAACAAAATTAACGCTTAATAAGAGTCATGCTTAAGGTATGGGTCTGATTGGGTTTAACAGTAATCACGTCATCTAAAACATTTGCGTTTTCTATGCATAACATGGATTGATAGGCATCATCAGGAAACTGGCTTAAGGTTTTGCTTTTATTGATCCATGGGTTCCATACCACACTAGAGTGACTATTGCTGTTTAACTCAAAGCACTCATGCTCACTCTTGAATTTGTATTCAATGTTACCAAGGTATATGCGGTCTACCTCTTGATTAAACTGGATTGCCTGCTGTTGGTGTTTTATTTGCCAGTCATCTAAAGCATCTACATATTTATGACTGTCTGCGCCGTGAATGCTAACCGTTGAAATATCATCAACAGGGAAGTAAGTATGCAAAGCTTGGCTAATGGTAAATACTTTCTCATCTAGGTTTTGGGTAATGAGCTCAATGGTTAGTTTTTCAGAAAATGTAAAACGACAGGTAAGCTCAAATTTAAATGGCCAAACCGCTAAGCTTTGCTGTGAATGTTTTAGTGTCAATTCAATCATGACGCTATCTTGGGTTTCTGTAATGTTTGATAGTTCCCAGCACTGGTTGCGGGCAAAACCGTGAGAGCCTTGCGGCCCATTTACGCAATCAGTCACGCTACTTGGATTTTTATCTAATATACCAAACCAAGGCCAGCAAATTGGCACACCACCTCGTAAGCTTTGTCCTTGTTTGTATTGCACGGTGGGACTTAGCCACAGAAAGTCTCCTTGCAAACGGTGTTTAAATTGAGTCAGCTGTGCCCCTTGTAAACAAATCTCAGCAAAAAAATCAGGGTGATTAATATGTAGGCAATCTAATTCGTCGTGTTTAATGATTGAGCTGAACGATTTGTTTTCAATAAGTGGCATCATGCGTCCTTAGGGAAAAATAAATTAATACTGTTTTGGCGTACGATAGATAGCATATTGTTGACGGCTATTTCTTTAACCTCAGCTACCTTTTCTGCAACAAATGGCAAATAACATGAAGCGTTTTCTTTCCCGCGATAAGGTACAGGTGTTAAATAAGGGGCGTCTGTTTCTAAAATGATGTGTTCAACGGGGGTCATACGAATAATATCCCGCACATTTTCCGCTGTATTGAATGTACAAATACCGTTAAAGCCTAAGTAAAACCCTTGATCAATGGCGTACTGGGCCAGTTCGGGGCCAGAGGTAAAGCTATGAATAACCCCTTTTTTTGAAAGGGTACTTTCAAAGCGTTTTAAAATTTCAATGGTGTCATCATCGGCATCACGGCTATGAATAACCACAGGTAAATCTAAGTCGGCGGCAATTTGCAGTTGATCATGAAATACTTGGCGCTGGATTTCGCGATCTGCATTATCGTAATAATAATCTAAACCAATTTCACCAATGGCGACGATACGCTCTTGCATTGCCTGACGTCGGATCTTTGTTGCGGTATCCGGTGAGTATTTCTCAGCATCATGAGGATGGACCCCTTGAGTGCCCCAAATCATTGATGATTGCTGAGTAAGGTCGAGTACCGTATCTAGATTTTCAGGGGACACTGCAATGGTAATGATACGTTCGATGCCAGCGTTTTGAGCGTTTTTAATCGTATCATCAAGTGTGTTTTCTTTTAGATAATCCAAGTGACAATGGGTTTCGATGATTGGGGTATCGAATACTGGGATCTCTCTTTTATTTCGTTTACTCATAAGGCTCAATCAAATTAGTCTTTATTAAGCTATTGTACGGGTATGTTAGCACCTGCCAAGGGGGAAATGCTGTCTATACTGAGAATTAATCACTATTGAGATCCCCCGATGAATCCATTTAAGCTAGGGACAGCTTTACTTAATTCCCTGTCATTTGCTCGAAAATTCCAAGTTATTTTAGCCATCTTGATTTTACCGCTTTTATACAGTGGTCTGGTTATCTATGAAGATAAACAATTGTTAATTCAACGTAATACCTTTCAGCTGCAAGGAATGGCGTTAGTGGCTAAATTGCACCCCATTCGAATTATTGCAGCTAAGCACAGAGGAAACTCAGCGCAATGGTTTGCTGGAAACAAGGGGAGAGTTGCAGCAATCAAATCTTTAGAGCAAGAAATGAATAGTGCTATGAACAGCGCCGAGCAGGCATTGGAGGGTTTTGGGTTAAATAATAGCGTAATGCAAAGCTTTAATCAGATTAAGTCCACATGGCAAACTCTAAAGTTTGATCGCTTATCACAGTTAGGTTCAGAGAAAAGTTTTGTAAGTCATAGCGCTTGGATTGCCACAGTGACACAGCTAATTGATAGCATAGCTGGAGAAACCCATCTGTTGCTTGACTCCCACATGGATACATTAATGCTTATGCAAATGGTTGTATTTGATGTGCCAGCGGTGCAGGAATATTTAGGCCAATTAAGAGGGCGTGGTGCTGGGGTTGCCACTGCGGGGACGTTTAATCCTCAGTCGTTTATAGCGGTTACCACATTGTACGATGCAATTAACCAAGTCTGGCATAAGGCTGAAGACCACTACAGAGTGGTTGAACGCCAAGATAATGAATTATTTAAGACGCTTAATGTTAGTTTTACACAAGCTAAAAGTGCGGTTGATAAGTTTAAAGAAATTAGTAAAAAACAACTTATGGAACCAAGTACTCCAACTATTTCAGGTTCTGAATACTTTCAAGCTGGTACAGCGGCCATTGTAACAATGGCCAAGTTTTATAGCGCAGCTTTGCAAGCTTACAATCAACAAGTTGAATTGTATTTAAGCTCTGAAGAAAGTCATTTATTTTCAATTTTTAGTATTTTTACTGTACTAATCCTTTTAGGTGTTTATTTATTTACAGCTTTAAAACAGTCCGTGGATCATAATGTTCATATAACCCAGTCTATGGCCACTTCTTTGGAGGAAGGGAATTTAAATGGGCAGTTTGTAAGCAATAGCAAAGATGAGCTGGGTATGACTATTCAGTCGCTTAATCAAGCGTTTCAACAGATTCGCAAAGTGGTTGGTCAAGTTAGGCAAAATTCTTCAACGTTAACCAGTTCCTCATCTGAGTTACAAAGTGTCTCAAAAGATGTAAATAGTCTTGGCATGACACAAAAGCAAAAAGTGGAAATAATCGTAACAGCTGCCACAGAATTGGCTGCAACCGCTAAGGAAGTAGCGGTTCATTGTGAAAATGCAGCGCAAGAAACAAATACAGCAAAAGAGAAAGCCAACGGTGGGGCCGTTCGTTCTCAAGCGTCAGCGAAAGTGATTCGTGAATTAGCAGAAAGCATCAGAAAAGCCGGTGATGAAATTGGCGATCTTGCTCAACAAGCGGCTTCCATCAGTACAGTAATTGATGTCATAAAAGCCATTGCAGAGCAGACGAATTTATTGGCATTAAATGCGGCCATTGAAGCTGCACGGGCAGGGGAGCAAGGTCGAGGCTTTGCCGTAGTAGCAGATGAAGTTCGCACCCTTGCAAACCGTACTCAAGAATCCACTAATGAAATTGAAAGTACCATTTCAAACTTGCAGTCGGTGGCAGAGCAAGCGGTATCTGCCATGAATCAAGCGTGTGAAAAAGCCGATATTGGTGAGTCTGAGGCAATAAAAACCGGTGAGGCGTTATCGGCTATTGAGCATTCTGTGAATAATGTGAATGATTTAATTATGCAAGTAGCATCAGCTGGAGACCAGCAAGCGGGAGCAGCAGAAGAGATAGCACAACATATCCAAGAAGTTGATAGTGCTTCGTCAAACTTAGTTGATCGTGCAAATAATGTGGCGTCTGTAGCAGCCAAGGTTGGCAATGGCAGTCTAGAACTGGATGAAACAGTGAAAAAGTTTCAGGTTTAATACGCTAAAACGGTATACTGTTAAAAACATTTAGCAGGTGTACTCATGGATAATATTGCAGATATCCGTCGCCAATATGGCGCGGATGAACTTCATCAAGCAGACCTAGCATCTAGCCCTATAGAGCAATTTAAAATATGGTTAGGGCAGGCAATAGACTCCAAATTATTTACAGATCCAACTGCTATGAATGTGGCAACTGTAGATCAATCGGGTATGCCTAGCCAGCGAATCGTATTATTAAAAAACTATGACGAAACAGGCTTTACGTTTTTTACTAATTTAAAAAGCAATAAAGCATTACAGCTAGAGCATAATAATAAAATCAGTTTGCACTTTGCTTGGCTGGGATTAGAGCGCCAAGTGATTATCAGGGGAGAGGCGCATAAATTAAGCGTCGCAGAAAATGCTCAGTATTTTCTTTCTCGGCCAAGAGACAGCCAGCTGGCAGCTTGGGCGAGCCATCAAAGCAAAACCATTGCAACTCGTAAGCTATTAGAACAAGCATTTTCTCAAATGAAAAATAAGTTTTCCAAAGGGGATATCCCTCTGCCTGATTTTTGGGGCGGGTATAAAGTGAAGCCGCTAACTATTGAATTTTGGCAGGGCCGTGAAAACCGTTTACATGATCGTTTTATTTACATTTTGGATGAAAACCAATCGTGGGATTTAGCCCGAATACAGCCATAGGCTACTTCCGGCACAATTGTGAGAGTATGTTTTTGTGCTCAGGGTATTGTTTGATCAAGTTAGCGGCAGTACCCATTTCAAAATCGGCAAAGTCAAACCCTGGGCTGACCATGCAACTGCAAAGTGTATAGGTGTTTTCATCATCAGTGTGTATTTGAGCGCAAAACCACGTATCAGCATTTACCGTTAAACTTAACATGTGCTGCCCTAGAACATACTCATTTAAGACGCCTTTACTATCCAGTGTACGAATAATGATCGGAGCACCTGCATGATGAAACCACGTTTCATCACTTTTTATTTTGTGCCAAGCTGAAAAATCGTGGCTTTCTAATAAGTAATGGATGGCGGTAGCGCAAGGGCGTTTACCTGATGCTGTTTGTACTGTTTGAGTTGATTGGTATATTCGGCGATAAAATCCACCTTCAGGGTGGGGTTCAAGCTGTAGTGTTTGAATCCAGTGTTGGCTGTTGTGCATGATTATTGTTCTTTGTTTCTAAGGGCAAACCAAGTGCCCGAGCATTTCTGTTGATTGATGGTTGTATACCAAGAGCCTATGGCTTTGCTGGGTAATATTTGGCCTTGAATGAAATGGCCTTTTTTATCCGAGAGGTAAAAGTGTCCACCTTTTTCTATGGTGCCTTCCATGTCGTTGCACTTTTCTAAAAAACAGTAAAAGTCTATATGAATGGTGCTTTTATGGATTTTAAGGCCTACATCTCCTTGTTTGACGCATTCACCATGATCGGTTTCAAATACCCCTTTCATGTCGCTTTGACCCAAACCAGCATCGCACCCTCCAAGCGTGAGGCAGATAATAACTAAGGCGGCTTGAGTGAAGTGGGGCATTATTTTCCTGTAAATTTAGGGGCTCTTCTTTCAATTAAAGCAGATACCGCCTCAATATGGTCTTCTGTTTGGTGTAAATTGGCTTGAATGGCCGCACTAAGTTGTAAAAGTGTGTCTAAAGGCATCTGATGGCTAGCTCTTAGTAATTGTTTTGTCCCTTTAAGTGCTTGAGGAGGGTTAGCTACAATACGCTGAGCTAGGGCCGTTGCGGCATTGATCAGTTCTTCTGGTTCGACAATGTGATTTAACATGCCCCATTCATAAGCTTGTTGAGCACTGATGGCTTCTCCGGTGAATGCCATTTCAGCCGCTCGACCATATCCTGCTATTTTGGGAAGTATCCAAGCGCCGCCGTCTCCGGGAATAAGCCCAACTTTAATGAAGCTTTCAGCAAATGTAGCTTGAGTACTGGCAATGCGCATATCACAGTACATGGCTAAATCGCATCCCGCACCGACAGCTGGGCCGTTAACCGCCGCTATGGTGGGAATATCGAGTTGATACAAAGCCAAGGGGATACGCTGAATGACTTTTGCGTAGTTTTCACGAATATCATTGGCTTGTCCTGCAAACATGCCTTCTTTATTTTGCATGTCTTTAATATTGCCTCCACTGGAAAAGGCGCTACCTGCTCCGGTAATGATTAAACAGCGAATGTCATCGTCTTGGCTTAATTGTGCTAGTACATGGACAAACTCATCCACTACTTCAATGTCTGAAATAGGGTTGCGCAGTCTGGGTTGGTTTAATACTAGGGTGGCAATGTGGTTTTCAATGGTAAGCAAAATGTGAGACATGATAGTTCTTACTCTTTTTGAAATATCATGTCGATCCCTGCAGTCATTTGCAAGGTTAATTGATACCTAGCAATTTATGGGTTTGTAATGACATGCGCCACTTAGGGTTGTCCAAACAATATTGCGTGGCACTTTGCATATTTTCACGAATAATTAAGCCACTATTTTCTATGCCGTAGTCGGCCATTGGCGATAAAAAATAATGCTCTGCTTGAATATGGCTGACGTTTTCAGGGGTGAGATCTGGTTGAGGGTATACCAGCTTTAACTCGTTACAGGATGATATGACGATTTCGCTGCGCCCTTTTGGACTAATGCAGACCCAGTTTAAGTTAGCAGGTAAGGGTAGGGTGCCGTTACTTTCAACTGCGCATTCAAAACCGTGCTGTTGAAATAGAGAGACTAGGTTTTCAGTCAGTTGTAATGCGGGTTCTCCACCAGTGAATACCACATAGGGTTTACCTTGTTTGACGTTAGGCCAAAGATCAAGGGCCAGTTGGAGTAGCTCTGCTTGGCTATAAATACCGCCGTTTTCGCCATCAGTACCGATGATATCGGTATCACAAAATTGACAAACCGCTGCAGCGCGCCCGCTTTCTTTACCATTCCACAAATTACATTTGCTAAAACGAATAAAGACAGAAGCACGACCCGCTCGGGCGCCTTCACCTTGGAGTGTGTAAAAGGCTTCTTTGACTTTAAAGGTGGGTGCGCTCATTTATTCGTATTCAATTGGGTCGGTTACTTGGTTTTCTGAGAAGGCTTCAAGGCGTTCAACACATGCACCGCACTTACCACAGGCTTTTGCTCGCCCGTTATAACATGTCCATGTATGTTCATAAGATAAGTTCATGGTTAAACCATCTTTTAATATTTCACCTTTGGATGAATTTAAATATGGGGTTTCGATGCTAATGGGTTCGTAGTTGGCAATTTTAGCCACATCATTCATGGCGTTTACAAACTCAGGGCGGCAATCAGGGTAGATAGCGTGATCTCCAGCGTGGGCACCGTAATAAACTTTACTGGCTTCTATATCCACAGCGTAGCCGATGGCTAACGATAGCAAAATCATGTTTCGATTTGGTACTACCGTACTTTTCATATTGTCATCTTCATAATGTCCTTCAGGGACTTCAATGTTGCCGACTAATGAAGAGCTTTGCATAAGTTGGTTAATGGGGGATATGTCTAAAATCTTATGAGCAACACCGAGTGTTTGGCAAACCGTTGAGGCTACCTCCACTTCTTTGACGTGCTTTTGTCCATAGTTAAACGTTAATGCATAGACATCGTAATTTTCGTTAATCACACGATTTAGTAATGTAAATGAGTCCATGCCACCACTGTAGATGACAACTGCTTTTGGTTTGCTCATAGGGCCCCCTGAATATCTTTGGGCAGTATAGCAAATAGGCATTGTTAAATCAGTTGTTTAAATGTGGGCATGTGGTGCCAACAAAGGGGTATTAGGTTAATTACAAACTTAATTTATGCTGGCGTAAGAGTGATAGAAAGGGCAGTTGAATTGTTAAGTTTTGGTGCGGCAAACATATTATTGCACCGTTTTTGTATGTGTTGTTGAATACTATACCCTTATAATTTTTGTAGTAATTTTTTTAGGCAAAGTATGTCAAAATATTGATTCATAAACAGTTTTTAATAAATTGAATTGGTTTTATTAAAACAAAATTGCTGTTAAATTGAGCCCGCCTAATTTAGTGCAGATATTTTTATCTTATGCGTTGTGTTGGCCGGATTTGACTTTTTATTAATGACAATCCCTAAGGGCGAATTGGTTTAATGTGCTGGTAAAATATCATGAATTATAATGAGATATGATTTTTGATTGATGCAGGTACATTGATGTATGGGTAATAATATACCGTAGTCTGATTCTTGTAAGTTGTCTATTCATGCTACAGTTAGATAAAGTGCATTTTTTATACTTTAATTAAATAATATGAAACAAGTAGATTGGATTTATGCATATAGCTAAGTGGACTGTATTGCTGGGTGTTTTCTGGATATTGTTATCTGGGTATCTTGAGCCTTTGTTACTCTTTTTTGGAGCCGTTTCTGTTTTAACGGTTATGTTGGTTTTGAATAGAATGGATGCAGTTGATGAAGATCCAAGAGGGATCAATTTTAACTTTTCGTTTTTTCGTTATGTTTTTTGGCTTATCGGGCAAATTGTTTCATCAAGTATTCATGTTACCCAGTTAATCTGGCGCAAATCAGGAAGTGCTTCCCCTGCCTTGGCTAAAATCTCTGTTGATGATATCCCTAAAGATCATCGGGTTTTATATGCGAATTCAATTACACTAACGCCAGGTACACTGAGTGTGGACTTGGATGACCATCATGTGACGGTGCATGCTTTACAGGCCCCTTCTATTAGTAAACTTGCAGAGGGTAATATGGAGCACAAAGTGAAAGAATTGACAGGCGAACACAAATGACAGGGATTTTGGCAGCTACCTGTGTAGCTATATTAGTGGTTATGGCAATGGCTCTATCTAGAGCCATTAGTGCGCCAACGGTTTATGACCGCATTCTGGGTGTTAATATGTTTGGCACCAAAACCGTATTATTCATAGCCGCTGTGGGTTTTTTCATGGGGCGTCCAGACTTTTTGGATATCGCCATTGTCTATGCGCTTATTAATTTTATCGGAATGGTCGCAGTACTAAGATTTTTTGAATATTCCGCGCCTGTTGAATAACATTTAAACAAGAATGGTTGCACATGTTTATCATCGATATAATCAGTAGTATTCTGCTTTTAGCTGGAGCTTTTTTTGGCTTAAGCGGGGCTATAGGGTTGTTTAAATTCCCTGACTTTTTTACCCGTGTACATGCTGCCAGTGTTACGGATTCCATATCTGCATTATTGATTGTTGGGGGCTTGTTATTACAGACTTCCTTCGATCTTAATACTGCTAAATTAATGTTTATTCTTATCTTCTTAATGATAACCAGTCCTACGGCTTCTCATGCCTTGGCTAAATCAGCTCGTCACAGTGGTTTGCTGGCTTTGGCTGAATCAAAGGGAAAACCACAGGGGAAAAGCACAAATGGCTGAATTCATTGATTTGGTGCTTTTAGCCATGTTGGCGATCACAGCATTAAGAGTCATATTTCTAAAAGATTTGTTTGCTGTAGTGATGCTGTTTGGTATTTATAGTTTCTTATCTGCTCTTATTTTTGTGAACTTGGACGCCGTGGATGTTGCGTTTACCGAGGCATCCGTTGGAGCGGGTATCTCTACAGTATTAATGCTTGGGACATTGGCTTTAACTGGTCGTACAGAGAAAAAGAGTCCACATTCCTCTATCTTACCTTTGTTTGTCGTTTTAGTGACGGGCGGTGCACTTATATATGGAACATTAGATATGCCTCCATTTGGGCATGCTGATAATCCAGTTCATGAGCATGTTGCGCCTAGGTATATCGAGCAGTCTCCTACAGAGGTGGGGTTGCCTAATATGGTGACATCTGTTTTAGCCAGTTATCGTGGTTTTGATACGTTAGGGGAAACCGTTGTGGTGTTTTCTGCCATGGTTGGGGTTTTATCATTATTAGGTGTGGTACGACGTGAGGAGGGCGATACCCCTGAATCTGGTTTAGTCTCTCATCAAGTGCTGCACGTGGTTGCTAAGCTGATTATTCCGTTAATCATATTGTTTGCGCTTTATGTGCAATTTCATGGTGATTTTGGCCCAGGCGGGGGATTCCAAGCTGGGGTTATTGCTGCGGCTGCATTTATTTTGTATGCACTGGTGTTTGGATTGCCTAAAGCGTTTGCAGTGGTGGAGCCTAAGGTCCTTCAATGGATGGCGTCATTTGGTGTGTTGTTATACGCCAGCGTTGGTTTGTTTAGCATGTATAAGGGCGGTAATTTCCTTGATTACAACATGCTTGCGGCGAACCCTCTAAGTGGCCAGCATTATGGCATTATCATTATCGAGCTAGGTGTCGGAATTACCGTTTTTGCGGTCATGCTGAGTATTTTCTATGCCTTTGGCAGTCAGGCAGAGAGGTCTAACGTCCAGTGAATTTCATTCTTGATTATTACAACTACTGGATAGTCGTCTTTTTGATGATGTCAGGATTTTATATTGTTATTTCAGCTAATAATCTTGTTAAAAAGATTGTTGGCCTGAATATCTTTCAGACCTCTGTTTTTATGCTGTATATATCAATGGGTAAGGTTAGTGGTGGTAGTGCTCCTATTGTTGCAGAGGGTATTACACAGTACTCGAATCCTTTACCCCATGTTTTGATTCTTACCGCAATAGTGGTTGGAGTGGCAACCACTGCGGTGGGTCTATCATTAGTTGTTCGAATTAAACGCGCCTATGGAACCGTAGAAGAAAATGAATTTGAAAACAAGGATGATGCAATATAATGCTTGATCTACATCTGACTGCATTTCCTATTTTATTACCATTAATAGCGGCGCCTATTGCGCTGATTTTAGGTCGTTCCATTTTATCGTGGGGGTTCGCTACTTTTGTCAGTGGTTGGGCCTTTTTTGTGGCTTGCCAATTACTTATTGCAACGTTATCGGACGGTGTTTTAAGTTACGCTGTTGGGGGATGGGAGCCACCTTGGGGAATTGAATTACGCATAGACGCTGCCAATGCGTTCGTATTGCTGGTTGTTTCGGCAATATCTACCTTAGTATTACTGTACTCGAAATTGAGTATCGAAAAAGAGATTCACGAGTCAAAACACTCCCTTTATTACACGGCACACTTATTATGTTTGGCTGGTCTTTCTGGGATTCTGGTGACAGGTGATGCATTTAATTTATTCGTCTTTTTAGAAATCTCCTCTTTAGCCACTTACACCTTAGTGAGTTTGGCCCCTGATAGGCGTTGCTTGACGGCCGCGTTTAGATACTTAGTGATGGGTACTATTGGCGCCACCTTTATTTTGATTGGTGTCGGCATGCTTTATATGAAGACGGGCACGCTGAATATGCTTGATCTCGCAGAGCGTATTCACTTTTATGAAAGCAGCCGTACTATTAATACGGGTTTAGCGTTCATTATGGTAGGTGTCAGTATTAAGTTGGCGTTGTTTCCTTTGCATATGTGGTTGCCCCCAGCGTATACCCATGCGCCATCTGCGGTTTCAGCATTTCTAGCCAGTACAGCAACCAAAGTCGCTGTTTATGTGATGATTCGGTTTATCTTCACCATTTTTGGTGCCGACCACGTGTTCAATGAAATGGGTATGGGCACCATCTTAATGGTGTTGGCTATTGTGGCGATCTTTAAGGGGTCGTACATGGCAACAGTGCAGAGCAATATTAAGTCGGTGTTGGCCCATAGTAGTGTCGCCCAAATTGGTTATATGATTTTAGGTATTAGCTTAATGAATGTAACAGGCTTAATGGCTGGGTTAATTCATATCTTTAATCATGCATTGATGAAAGGTGCGTTATTCATGGCGGTTGGCGCGGTCTTTTATCGCATGGGATCGGTGGATATCAAAGCGTTCAGAGGTTTGGGCAAGCAAATGCCCCTTACCATGGCTGCCTTTACAATTGCAGGTCTGAGTATTATCGGTGTTCCTTTAACAGTGGGGTTCATTAGTAAGTGGTACTTGGTGATGGCGGCTCTTGAGCAAAATCATTGGGTGATAGCTGCGTTAGTATTAGCAGGCTCTTTATTGGCGGTGGTGTATATTGGTCGTATTTTGGAAGCTGCTTATTTTCAAGAGGCTGACCAGTCGAATAAAGACATAAAAGAAGCACCTTTATTAATGTTAATACCTATGTGGATATTGGTATTAGCCAACATCTATTTTGGTATTGATACCAGTTTAACCACTGAAGCGGCTGGCAGTGCGTCTGAGTTACTGTTCCAAAATACGTCAGATATTGCTGTGTTAATAGAGTCGTTACATGGAATTGGTGTGACAAGTACGCAAGAGGTATCACCATGAACCTTTGGCAAGGTATAGATCCATCACAGTTAATCACGCTGTCTATTATTATCCCATTTATTGGTGCTTTGTTAGTCGTAGCTACAGGTAAATACCCAAATGTAAGAGAAACCGTTACACTCATAACGGCTGCTATTTTATTTTCTATTGTATTGTCGATTACCGATTACCTTTATAAAGGCGTAGAGCTCAGCTTAGAGGTTATTGAGTTGTTCCCCGGCTTAGGAATTAACTTCTATGTAGAGTCTTTAGGTGTTCTTTTTGCACTTGTGGCCAGCTTTTTATGGATTGTGACTAGTATATATGCGATTGGCTATATGCGAGGTCATCACGAAGTTAATCAAACTCGATTCTTTTGTTGTTTTGCATTGGCCATTAGTTCGGTTATGGCCATTTGTTTTTCTGCAGATCTACTAACGTTATTCATTTTCTATGAAGTGTTAACCCTTTCTACTTATCCATTAGTAACACATGCCGGAAATGACGCTGCAAAAAAAGGTGGTCGAATTTATTTGGGTATATTGCTTGGGACTTCTGTAGCTTTTTTACTGTTCGCCATATTGGCTACTTATGGATTAACCGGTACGTTGGATTTTCGTGCAGGTGGTATTTTTGATGATTCTCATAGCAAAGTGATTTTAAGTGTCCTACTGGTTTTATTCTGCTACGGCATTGGTAAAGCGGCCCTTATGCCGTTCCATCGTTGGTTACCAGCCGCCATGGTTGCTCCCACGCCAGTAAGTGCTTTGTTGCATGCTGTTGCGGTTGTGAAGGCCGGTGTGTTTAGCATTTTAAAAATAGTCATTTATATATTTGGCTTGGATCAACTAAAAGAATTAGCCACCACGGATATCATGTTATACATAGGTGCCGCGACTATTCTGCTTTCATCTTGTATTGCTATGACTAAAGATAACCTTAAAGCGCGTCTGGCTTACTCTACGATTAGCCAGCTTAGTTATATTGTTGTTGGGGCGTTACTCGCATCGTCGATTGCGTCTGCAGGTGCAGCGATGCATATTGCGACTCATGCAGTTGGTAAAATCACATTATTCTTTTGTGCGGGAGCCATAATGGTTGCTAGCCACAAAAAGAATATCAGTGATATGGAGGGTTTGGGGAGGCAAATGCCGATCACAATGGCTGCCTTCGCAATTGGCGCAATTAGCATTATAGGGTTACCTCCAATGGCTGGAACTTGGAGTAAATGGTATCTAGCCATGGGGGCTTTGGAAGCCGATAAGCTTATCATTGTGGCGGTACTTATGATTAGTTCTTTATTAAATATTGCTTATCTACTTCCTATTCCGATTAAGGCTTTCTTCAAAGGCCAGCCTCAAGATGGCAAGCCATGGTCTTGGAGTGAAGCTAAAGAGGCGCCACTGCCTATGTTGTTTGCATTGAGTTTGACATCCATCGGTTGTCTAGTTTTATTTTTCTATCCTCAGCCGTTAATCGAGCTAATCAATTTGATCCCAGGTGTATCTACTAATATGGGGGAAGGCTAATGTCTGATCATCACGACTCGGATGGCTGGTTCGATAAACCAGAAAACATCAGTAAAATGCTCAAAGTGTTTTATGTTATGTGTGTTTTGCTTGTAATCGCAGATTTCATTGTCCATCGCCACATTTATCATAGCTGGGAGAATATCCCTGCGTTTTATGCAGTTTACGGTTTTGTAGGTTGTTCCATCTTAGTATTCATCGCGAAGTGGATGCGTACGTTTTTGATGCGTGGCGAGGATTATTACGATGAGTAGCGTCATTCCATTTCTTCCCTTGATGTTGGGGGCGATAGCCGCGTTATTTTTACGTGGTTGGACTCGCAATATTATTATGCTGGCTGCACCTGTGGTGGGTGGATTGAACTTAATGGGCTTAGAGCACGGCGTGTTTTGGTCCATGGAATTTATGGGTTATGCACTAGAGCCGGTACGTATCGACAAGCTCAGCATGATGTTCGGTTACCTTTTCCATATAGCGTCTTTAATTGCTGTCATATATGCGTTGCATGTAAAAGATACGGTTCAACACGTGGCGGGTCTTGCTTATGCGGCAAGTGCAGTGGGTGCTGTGTTTGCGGGTGATTTATTAACATTGTTTATATTTTGGGAGTTGTTAGCTTTAACCTCGGTATTTTTGGTTTGGGCGCGTAGAACAGATCGCGCTTATTCTTCTGGGGTACGCTATTTAATTTTTCAAGTATTGTCAGGTGTTTTATTGCTGGCGGGATTATTAATATTTGCCCAAGTAAACGGAAGCTTACTGTTTAATGAGATAGGATTAGAACATGAAGGTATTGCTGAGGTGGGCGCTTGGCTAATCTTCTTAGCATTTGGTATTAAATGCGCCTTCCCGTTTATGCATAATTGGTTAACGGATTCATATCCAGAAGCCACACCTACGGGCACTATCTTTTTAGCATCGTTTACCACCAAGGTAGCTGTATATTGTTTTGCTCGCGGATTTGCGGGTGAAGAAATTTTAGTTTGGATTGGTATCACTATGGCGTGCTTCCCAATCTTTTTTGCTGTAATCGAAAACGACCTGCGCCGTGTATTGGCTTACAGTTTGATTAACCAAATAGGTTTTATGATTGTAGGTATTGGTATCGGAACCGCATTAGCTCTTAATGGTGCAGTGGCTCACGCATTTAACGATGTGATCTTTAAAGGGTTATTGATGATGACCATGGGTGCTGTTTTACACATGACGGGCAAAATCAATGGTTCTGAATTGGGTGGCCTGTATAAGAGTATGCCTAAAACAACCATTCTATGTATTGTAGGTGCAGCGTCTATATCAGCCTTCCCATTATTCAGCGGTTTTGTATCCAAATCTATGATTATGAGTGCAGCTGTTGCTGAGGGATACGATGTAGTGTGGTTACTCTTATTGTTTGCTGCTGCTGGTGTATTCCATCATGCAGGTATCAAAATCCCTTACTTTGCATTCTTTGCTCATGATTCAGGTATTCGTACAACAGAGCCACCACGCAATATGCTAATTGCTATGACAATTGCAGCGGTACTGTGTGTGGTGATCGGCACATTCCCAGCCCAAACAGTTTATGCTTTGTTGCCATGGGAAGCTGATTATCATCCATATGATTTGACTCATGTATTAACACAGCTTCAATTGCTGTTCTTCTCTGCTCTAGCATTTGTATGGTTGAACTTACGGAACCTATACCCACCGGAGTTACCTTCAACAAACTTGGACGTTGATTGGTTCTACAGAAAATTGATACCAACTTTCGTGAAGCGTATTGCTAGTGCGGTATATGCTACTTATGGACAGTTTGAAAATGCCATCATTGCAGTTATTAAACGCATCATTCAGCATTCTTATGATACAGAGCAAGATCAGCCAAAAGGGTATTTTGCTCGCTTGTGGCCGATCGAAACCATGGTGGTTTGGGTAGCAGTATTGTTATCCGGTTATTTAGTGGTTTATTATATTTAACTTAACAAGTTGTATAATCATGCCCTAACTCAAAGAAATACGCCCGAGCCTTGCTTGGGCGTATTTCTTTATAAGGTCTCCTCAAAAGAATCCAAAGTGGATTAAAGATCAGTCAAGCCTCAAGAGTAATTTCAACCTCTTCTTTACGCAGTCATAACGATGATTCCGCTACTTTGTAAATTATTTATAAGT